>CBFDBF010000087.1:0-6807 GCA_965602975.1 uncultured Gammaproteobacteria bacterium
CATCCCAGCGGCACCTCAGATAAATGGAGATTGGGTTAGATGCTTTAGGGGTGGAAGGAGTAGCATCTTGAGCAGAGTTAGACCTACCATAACCACTATGGGGGAGAGGTCTAGTCCGGAGATTGGAGGGATCAATCGCTGTGCCGGACGCAGTATCGGTGCGGTAAGCGTGTGTATCAGGCCGGCTGCCGGATTATGGCCACCCGGGTTGATCCAACTGAGTATGACCTGGATGAATATGGCAAATAGAAAGATATTGAGTGTGAGTTCAAGCAGCTCTGGAATTGCCCAGGCAAACGCCATCAGTGTGTTTGTGGCGACCCCCATAATAGCGGCAATCAGTCCTAGCTCCACCCCTTTGAGTAGCCACATAAGCAGCACAGAGGCGCTGTCGATCCCCCGTATGGCGGGAATAATACGGCGAATCGGGTGTAGTACCGGGGTGGTAACCTTTACGATGAATTGCGAGATCGGGTTATAGAAATCGGCCTTTACCAACTGCAGGATAAAGCGCAACATGACCACCAAGATGTAGGCGCCAAATAGCACCTGAATCAGGAATACCATAGGGTTGGTTAGGTAGCTACTCCCCATCGGCATGCTCTAGAAGTTTGGATAGCTCCACTGAGCGGTTGCAGGCGTCTTGCAGCGCCTGGTCGAACAGCTCATGTAGTTTGCCATTTTCCAGGGTTTGTAGTGCCTGCTCGGTGGTGCCGCCGGGTGAGGTTACCTGCTGGCGCAGGGTGGCTGGTCCAGCCTTGCTCTCTATCGCCATACGGGCGGCACCTAAGGCGGTCTGCATGGTTAGCAGACGGGCGCTATCTGCGGGCAGTCCCAGTTTTATTGCGGCCTCCTCTAGCGCCTCCATCACCAAAAAGAAGTAGGCGGGGCCGCTACCAGAGAGCGCAGTGACCACATCCAGTAGCCCCTCATCTTCCACCCATTGGGTTAGGCCGACTGCTCGAAGAATCGACTCGGCGGTGTTGCGGTCAGCGGCGGACACCTCTGAACCTGCATGCAGTACGGTGGCACCAGCCTGGATCATAGCCGGGGTGTTTGGCATGGTTCGTATTAGATTGACATAGCCACCGAGCCAATGCTTTAGAGTCGCCTCTCTGACGCCAGCGGCGATGGATATTACCAGGGGTTGTTGTGCATGGATACTCTCTGCCAGTCCCTCTGCTACCTGCTGCATAATCTGAGGTTTAACTGCTAATACCACTACATCGGCCATGGTTGCAGCTGCACTGTTATCGCTGGTTATGTGTACGCCACAGTGGGCTGCAAGGGCGGCTAGTTTATCCCTATCTGGGTCACTGACCCAGATAAAAGACGGGTCGTAGCCATCAGCAACCAGGCCGTTGATTAGGCTGGATGCCATGTTGCCACAGCCAATAAAGGCGATGCTCTTGGTAGACATATCTTTGAGAGTTTTCATATTGCTGATAATAACTGAAAGAGAGGGGATCAGCGACTATGGCGTGGGCCGAAGATCGCGGTACCGATGCGTACTATAGTGGCGCCCTCTGCAATGGCAGCCTCCAGATCGGCAGACATCCCCATGGAGAGTGTCTCTAGGGGTAACTCCGGAGTGGCGATCTGCTCTTGTATCTCTCGTAAGATACGGAACGGATAACGCTGCTCTTCCAGTCCGGTTGCCGGGGCGGGCAGGGTCATAAGGCCGCATAGATGAAGTTTGGGTAGCTCTGCTATCTCTTGGATCATGTTAATGCTCTGCTGTAGGTCTATGCCGCCTTTGCTCTCCTCAGCATCGATCTTGATCTGGAGACAAATATTCAATGGTGGTAGTGTCGTTGGGCGCTGATCATTTAGGCGGCGTGCATGTTTCAGCTTGTATACGCTATGTACCCAGCTAAAGTTTTCCGCTATGAGTCTGGTTTTATTACTCTGTACTCTTCCTATGAAGTGCCACTCGGCAGCTATATCTTGTAGTTGTTCGATTTTATCGAGCGCCTCTTGTAGATAGCTCTCACCAAAACAGCTCTGCCCGGCACTATAGGCCTCTCTGACAGCGACTGCCGGATGGTTTTTGCTCACCGCTAGTAGCTGTACTGATCCGGCCGGACGGGAGTAGCGCTTAATAGCACTGTCTATCTGCTGCTCTGTCTTGGCAAGGCGTATCTGAATGCTACTCATAGTTAAAGTTCTCTCTATTTGTCTATACTCTTGTGGAAGCTTTGATTAAATCCCCATGGCTTTATATGTTTGAATAGTGAAAACGTGCTACGTTACCGTTTTATGCGGTATTAAATACTGGCTGTTACGCCTATATAGGTAGATAATTATAGTCTCTTAATCAAGCTGGAGGTAGTGGATGGATATTGCCGAGTTACTCGCCTTTAGCGTCAAACATGACGCCTCTGACCTGCATCTCTCTTCCGGGTTGCCCCCTATGATTAGGGTAGATGGCGATATTCGTAGAGTGAACGTTCCCGCGCTGGATCATAAAACGGTGCATGAGCTTGTTTATGACATTATGAATGACAAGCAGCGGAAAGATTTTGAAGAGTTTTTCGAGACCGATTTCTCCTTTGAAATACCTGGCTTGGCCCGCTTTCGAGTTAACGCCTTTAATCAGGATCGTGGTGCCAGTGCAGTATTTCGTACTATCCCATCAAAGGTGCTTACTCTGGATGATCTAGGCTGTCCAGAAAATTTTAAGAGTATTGTGGATGTTCCGCGTGGGCTGGTATTGGTGACTGGGCCGACAGGTTCAGGTAAGTCAACTACTCTAGCGGCGATGATGGACTACAAGAATGACAACGACTATGCTCATATATTGACGATCGAGGATCCGATCGAGTTTGTTCATCAGAGCAAGAAGTGTCTGATTAACCAGCGTGAGGTGCATCGCGATACCCTGGGATTTGCTGAAGCGTTGCGCTCAGCACTGCGTGAAGATCCGGATATCATCCTGGTGGGTGAGTTGCGTGATCTGGAGACTATCCGGTTGGCACTGACCGCTGCAGAGACTGGTCACCTCGTGTTTGGTACCCTGCATACCAGCTCGGCCGCTAAGACTATCGACCGAATGATCGACGTGTTTCCTGCGGGTGAGAAGGCGATGGTGCGCTCTATGCTGTCGGAGTCACTGCGGGCGGTAGTCGCTCAGACTCTGCTGAAGAAGATCGGTGGTGGTCGTACGGCAGCGTGGGAGATCATGATAGGCACACCGGCGATTCGTAACCTCATTCGCGAGGATAAGGTGGCGCAGATGTACTCGGCCATTCAGACTGGACAGGCGACTGGGATGCAGACTCTGGATCAGCATCTACAGACCTTGGTGAAACGGGGCATGATCAGCCGCCTGGATGCTCGTATAAAGGCGCAGGATAAGACTATTTTCACTCAATAGAGGCTCTGATTAAAGCCATCCATGGCTCTATCAGAGCACGTAAATGAAAAATGTGATTTTCCATTTACTTCATTTTCAATGGCTTATAGCCATAGAAAATGGCAGCATATCCTTATGCTGTTGGAACCTCTGAATAAATCAGCGGTTCCATAGTAATTTTTATCGACGGAGATAGGTATGGATTTTGAAGGGTTGTTAAGACTGGTTGTAGAGAAGAACGCTTCGGATCTCTTTATCACCGTAGGGGTGCCACCTAGCATAAAGGTGCATGGTCAGGTCATGCCAGCGGTTAAAGGGAAGATGAGTGCGGGGCAGACTAAGGAGTTAGCCCATAGCTTGATGTCACCGTCTCAGCGTGAGGAGTTCATTAACACCAATGAGTGTAACTTTGCGGTGAGCAGAAAAGGGCTGGGTCGTTTTCGGGTCAGTGCTTTTATTCAGCGTGACTCTGTCGGCATGGTGCTGCGGCGTATCGAGAATCATATACCAGAGATAGACATCCTGCTGCTGCCGCCGATCATTGAAGAGCTGGCGATGACCAAACGTGGTTTGGTGATCTTCGTCGGGGCGACTGGTACCGGTAAATCTACCTCTCTCGCCTCCATGCTTGGATTTCGTAACCACAACAGCAGCGGCCATATTATAACCATTGAGGATCCGGTCGAGTTTACCCACTCCCATGGCGGCTGTATCGTGACTCAGCGTGAGGTTGGGATAGATACCGAGTCGTATAAGGTGGCTCTGAAGAACACTCTGCGGCAGGCGCCAGATGTAATCCTGATCGGTGAGATTCGCACCAGAGAGACTATGGATCACGCCATTGCCTTTGCCGAAACCGGGCATCTCTGTCTGTCCACCCTGCACGCCAATAACGCCAACCAGGCGCTCGACCGTATTATTAACTTCTTCCCTGAGGATCGGCATCCTCAGGTTTTCATGGATCTCTCGCTGAACCTGCGTGGCATAGTAGCGCAGCAGCTGATCCGGCGACCGGATGGGAAGAGCAGGCGCCCAGTGGTAGAGATTCTACTCAATACACCTCTGGCGGCGGATATCATCCGCAAGGGTGAGGTGCATAAATTGAAAGAGCTGATGAAACGCTCTACTGAGCATGGGATGGTGACCTTCGATCAGGCGCTGTTCAACCTCTATCAGGAGGGCGAGATCACCCTGGATGATGCCCTGCTGCATGCCGATTCAGCCAATGAAGTGCGCCTCATGATTAAGCTTGGTAGTGGCAACCTGGATAAGTTCTCCTCCAAGATGGAGGATGTCTCGCTGGTTGGGGGGGATGATCTACTATAGGGAGATTGAACGCGACAGGTTTATCTGGGTTGACGCAGAGGGTGCAGAGACGCGAAGTTGTAGCATGATTTGCCATGCTGGGTTTGGCTCGGCATTCAGAGTTTAAACATTATTAAGGGCACCTCTATTAATTCTGTTTTAGTATAGATGTGCTTGAGAAGTTCAAGAACAAGACGAAGATCGCAGCAAATAGCTGGCTATTTGCTAGGTTTTCAACGAAGTTATTGGGCTTCTCAAGCGCATGGATGCCAAACATGAATTGATAGAGGTGCCCTTAAGCTTAAAGAGTCGCCGTAATGCTGTGTGCTACGGTGTGACTATAAGGTTGGAAACACCTGCTCTGCAACAAATACCGGCCCATCCACACAGACTCGTCGCATATGGGTGCCACTGCTATCTTTTGCCGCAACGACACAGCCGGCGCAGGCGCCAACCCCACAGGCCATAAACTCCTCTAGTGAGACTTGACACGGTAGCCCATACTCATGGGCGATGGTAGCCACTGCTTGCAGCATAGGGTGGGGTCCACAGGCGAATATCTCTATCTCTAGAAGATCCTGCTCATTTAGAGAGTCTAGCCAGCGACGTGCCAGGTCGGTGACAAATCCGCGATAACAGCCGCTGAACTCTTGCTGGCTGGCAAGACGGCTCGGAACTCCAAGCTCTGTGAGTAGTGGCATTGAGGCGGTCACCCCTTGTGGTACCCATTTTGGTTGGATCTGTGCGGTGGTGGGGGTGAAGGGAAATGGTGCCTCTGAGCCGAGTAGTACTAGTGGTTGCAAGGTGCTGTTGCCAGCCAGCTCTTGCGCCAGAAACAGCATCGGTGGCATCCCTACACCGCCGCCGATCAGCAGAGGCTGGGGGCGCTCCGTGTGGGGCTGGAACGGGTTGCCTATGGGGCCGAGTAGGCTTAGTCTCTCACCCGGCTGGCGTGCGGCTAGTAACTTGGTGCCATCCCCTACTATGTTGTATAGCAGCTCTATCCAGCCCTTATCGGTCGATACCTGCATGATAGAGAGAGGACGGCGCAGTGGGCGGCTGGGGTCACACTGTAGATGGACGAATTGTCCCGCTCTGGCATCGTTAGCACACTCCGGTGCTGCCAGTCGCAGTAGCATCTGTCCACCAGCATATCGTTGGTGAGAGATGATCTCCGCCTGCTCCAGGGCTATGGTTCCTCTGCTGTTTTGTGGTGACATGAGTTGAGTGCTAGTCAGGCCGTGTAGACGACGCGCCCCTGCAGGATGGTGTGGGTTACCTGGCCGTTGAATTCATGGTTAAGGAAAGGGGTGTTCTGGCCTTGGCTAACCATCTCTGCAGGATCAAGTCGCCAGCTCTGTTTTGGGTCGAAGATGCAGATATCTGCACTGGAACCAACCTCAAGCCGACCCAATGGCAGGCCGAGGATATCAGCCGGCCCAGAGGTTATGCGGGCTATCGCCTGCGGCAGGGTGAGCACCCCATCCTCTACCAGCTTCAGGGTTAGGGCGAGCAGGGTCTCCAGGGCGGATATTCCTGGTGCCGTAGCTGGAAATGGTGCCTCTTTCGCATCTGGATCGTGTGGTTGATGGTCTGAGCAGATGGCGCTGATGGCACCATCTGCCACCCCTTGGCGCAGTCTATCTCGGTCATGTTCGCTGCGTAGAGGAGGGTTCAGGTGACAGTTGCTATCAAAATTTATTAGATCGTTTTCGGTCAGGTGCAGTTGGTGGGCGGCAACATCGGCAGTCACTGGTAGATTGTCGTTAAGGGAGCGTGTCATCATCTTTACGGCGGTGGCGGTAGAGATGCCACGAAAATGGACATGGCAGCCGGTATGGGCAGCCAGGGCGATATCTCTGGCCATGGCTACGGTCTCGGCGGCCTTTGGGATGCCCGGTAGTCCTAGTTTGGCGCTGATCGGCCCTTCGTGGGCGCAGCCATCGGCACGCAGGAACTGGTCCTCCGGCGGGAGCATGGCGGTGATGCCAAAGGTGGCTGCATACTCCAAAGCGCGCCGCTCTACTAAAGTATTGGCCAGCGGTTTGCGGCCATTGCTCAGGGCGACACATCCAGCCTGTTGTAGTGCTGCCATCTCGGCCAACTCTACCCCCTCTAGCCCCTTGGTTAGTGCTCCGATGGGAAGT
>CBFDBF010000088.1:0-6730 GCA_965602975.1 uncultured Gammaproteobacteria bacterium
TTCAGCACGCTGCCCCGCACGGTCCGGTTCGCCGCGTCGTCGGAGGCCGAGTCGTGATTGTAGGCGTTGAACAGCGCCGCCTCGTCGATCAGCGGCAACAACGCCGTGCCCCAGGCGTAGTAGCTATCCAACGAGTAGGCGGCGGCACCTGGGCCTGGTGCCGGAACGTTCTTGGAGGCGATCATCACTACAGCGGGGTCGACGCCCAGTTTTAGATATGGGGTGCAGGCCTGGAGTAGCTGTTGGTGGCTGGTTAGGTTGATCGCGAGGCTTTGCTCCCAGCTCTCAGCGGCCATCTGTTCGATGGTCTCGCTGGCAAAAAAGGCGCCAGCGTTGCTGATAAGGATATCTATGCCACCAAAGTGGCGTACTGTATCTGCTACCGCCTCTTGGATCTGTTGCTTATCGGTCACATCACAGGAGAGCCATAGCGTCTCTGCCCGGGGCGATTGATCATCTGGTGCAGGATTGAGATCCAGGGCCGCCACTGCCGCCCCTTGAGCCTGTAGCTCATGTAAGCAGGCCAATCCAATACCGCTGGCCGCACCGGTAATGATGGCAACCTTCCCCTGGAGTGGCAGCTCTCTCTGCTTTTTGTCCAGTTTGGCCTGCTCCAGCTCCCAGTACTCCATGGCAAAGATATCGCTCTCGGCTAGTGGCTGCCAGCCACCAAGTAGCTCGGCAGAGCGAATTGCTGGTATGGTATGTGCTGCTATATCAGCCACGATAGCAGCCTCCTTACAGCTGCGGCCAAAGCTGATAGAGCCGCTTCCAGGCCATACCGCCCAGCAGGGTGCGGGGTTGAGGCAGGTTAGATCCCCCCGTTTGTTGCGCTGGAAGTAGTCACGGTAGTGTTTTACATAGGTATCTACTGCCTGCTGTGGTGTGCGGTCTATAACTGCAGGGCTGCGCTTGGTACGGATTACATGGTCCGGGGTTAGCGGTCCACGGCCGGTTAGGGCGGCTAGATCTGTAAGATTGGAGAACTCTATAGCGGCATCACTCTGCTCCCAGTGGGCAATTACCGCACCACCACGGACAGTAGAGACCGCTTGACGTATCTCGGCCAGGGTCAGCAGATCGCCTGTCACACTACATGGCTGTGGCTGCACCAGTGCATGTTGTGCTGCCAGATACTCCTCAGCCATAGAGACTAGCTTGATCATTTGGCGGTAGCTATCTTTAGCGCTATCGCTAAATGTGAAGAGGCCGTGGTTCATTAGCACCATGCCATCTAGCTGCTGCCAATCTACCGTTTGACACATCTGCTGGATTTTGCGGGCGAGGATAAAGCCAGGCATCACATAGGGGACGATCAGCATACGCTCCCCATATAGTTCACGGATAGAGGCCTCACCATCTGGGGTATTGCTGATAGTCACTACCGCATCAGCATGGGTATGGTCGACAAACTTATAGGGTATAAGGGCATGCAGGATGGCCTCTACCGATGGGTTGGGTGCTGCCGGGTCGGTCATCGCTGCCCGTTGTGCCTGTACCATGGCGTGGTCACTTAGGGTTGCTAGATTGGCCATCTGTAGGAGTGTCTCCAGTCTGACCGGGGCGAACCCTGCAGCCTCTATCGTGGCTAGATCCCAGCCACTGCCCTTGACGTATAGTAGCTCCTCCCGTTCGCCAAATAGGTTTTTTACACTGCTTTTAACCGAGGTGTTGCCACCGCCATGCAGTACTAGCGCAGGCTCCTGACCGAGCAGCCGTGAGCTATAGACCCGCATGGACAGATCGCTGTCCGCATATTCTGCTGCTATTGTGTTGTCCCAGAGCTCTTGCATAGCGCTCTATTCTATAAAATGTGGGTGGTTAAGGATAGCTTGTGGATCGGGCTTTACCCTGATATTTTTAGTCCTGTTTCTGTTACGCTATTCGTCATGGAGGCTATACTTGTCCATAGGTATGTTTGTAGACATGATGATAGATATTTATAGCATATTCCTTCAGGGGATAGATGGAGTAATGTAGATGGGTATAAATAAAAGAAAAAATCCGTTCGCTCTGCCTGAGCATAGAGCCTCAGAATTGGCCGAGGAGGAGTTTGATCGGAAGCAATTTAAACTATGGGTGGAGAATCTACCGATTGGTAATGTCGGTAGTACGGCTCGTTATCTGCATAGCGGTCTTGATCGGCTGATCCACCAAGAGATGTCAGCAGCTGAGAGGTTTGAGGCGCTGGAGGTGACGCGTCAGCCACTTCACTTTATTCTAGACTCACTGGCTGGACACTATCTGATGGATTCGTTGCCGCTAGCAGAGCGGGAGCAGATGATTGCCAGATTGCGGCTGGATCTGATGATAAAGAGTATCGTTGGGTATAAGGTGATCCTGGATCAACTGCATGATCAATCGCTTACCGGCTATCTATTGCATAAAAACACCCGCTCTGCGGCGCTGCACCGGGTGCTTTACTATCTCGGTTATATTTTGCTCCACTCCTATCAGTTACGACGGGATGCGCCTGCATTCGTCTGGCAGGAGATGCATGGGATTCACCACTATGCCGTTGCTAATGATCTGCATACTGCCAACTCCAAGGTGGACCCGGCAGATGGTCAGGAGCGGTTGAGTGTGGATGACCTCTATAAGCAAAACCTGTTGATGTCATTGTCAGCTCCACACGGTCTACTGCGGAGCGAGGTGGGGAAGGTCTACTCAATACTGAAAAAGTGGAGCTCCATGGCGGAGCTGCATCCTCTGGGTACAAATCTCTCTGCCAACCACTCTTTTACGATCAATATTCAGACTGATAAAGCCCCTAACTGCTGTGGTAGCTACTCTCCAGATGAGATAAAACAGGGCTGGATATTGGTGACCGACAAGTTACATTATCTGTTGGAAGGTGAGCTGAAAGTGGAGGCTGGTAGCAGTCCACTTAAATCTGGCCCTGGGATGCTCTCACGGGGCCTTTTATCGCGGTTGCTTCAGGCCTGGGGTGGAGGGGCGAAACGCACCTCTAAACGGCTGCGGGTCTCTGGGCAGGTGGTTGTCGTCTGTGGTCTTGATGGGCTGTATAGCCTGCTAGGAGGTGAGACACTACTGAGTGCTAATGTGGATAAGCCTGAACTTGATACAGATACCACCTTTAATGAGGAGATACTTGATCCTAATGCCCCGCTGACATATGACAGGGATGCATCTATCGAGGGTCTTGATCTCTCTTTTGGGAACGAGGGAGTGGAAGAGGATGAGGATGAGTTAGAGACAACCTTAGAGTCAGAGAGGCCGGCAGATAACGATGAGCAGTGCAGCACTATATTGACAGAGGTGTGTGCAATCCTGGATCAGAGTATGAATGGATACCACCTAAATTATTCTGGCGAGGGTAGAAATTTTATTCGAGTGGGTGATGTACTAGGTATAAACAATGCTACCGGTGGCCCTAGTGATAGCGGCTGGGGATTTGGCATAGTACGGTGGATCAATGCGGCGCAGTCACAACAAGTGGCGTTTGGAGTAGAGTTGATGGGCGGTGAGTTTGTGCCGGTTATAGTGCGGTGTCAGCGTAGCGGTGGTGGCACAGTAGATAGCCACCCAGGTTTTTTGCAACACCTTGAAGATGGGGTGGTACATCTGATTGCATCACCACTCCATGTTGAGGCGGCAGATAGTATTATCTTGATCGAAGATGGTGTAGAGCACTCTATTATCGTGGGAGATCAACTGGAGGTTACCGATACGTTTGCCCAGTACAGATTTTCTCGTGTAGATGAGACTGTGGCTGAGAATAAGAGTGATTCAGATGATAAATGGTCTGAGTTTGATAGTGTCTGGGAGAGTTTGCGCTGAGCAGAGGATAGAGGTGGTATAGCGTATTAACATGGAGCGCGCCAAAAGGTGCGGAGCTGCAAAATTAAATGCATAAGTGTAGCTCTTATTTTAACCTTGATTGTATTGTAGGGACTGGTTTTTATGGCAGAAGAGATAATGATTCAGCCAGTAATACTGGGTGTGGCTCGGTCTATACTCCTACCCCATTATAGGGGTAGGAGTTTAAGCCAATTTAAATCTTCGCTAGAATAGCGTTGAAGGTTGCACTAGGACGCATTATCGCGGTTACAGTATCCTCATCTGGATGGTAGTAACCACCAATATCGGCAGGTTCACCCTGGACGCTGTTCATCTCCTCTACGATCTTAGCCTCGTTGGCCTTTAGCTCTGTCGCTAGAGGGGCAAATTGCGCCTTTAGATCGGCATCTGCATCCTGCCCGGCCAGTGCTTCGGCCCAGAACATCGCTAGGTAGAAGTGGCTGCCACGGTTGTCCAGCTCTCCGCACTTGCGGCTGGGGGACTTCCCGTTGTTGAGCAACTCCTCGGTCGCCTTGTCGAGGGCGTTGGCTAGGATCTGAGCCTTGTTGTTACCGGTCAGGTTGCTCAGATGCTCCAGGGATGGCACCAGGGCGAGGAATTCACCCAAGGAGTCCCAGCGTAGGTGGTTCTCTGCTACCAACTGCTGTACATGCTTCGGGGCAGAGCCGCCAGCACCGGTCTCGAATAGACCGCCACCGTTCATCAGTGGCACTATGGAGAGCATCTTGGCGCTGGTACCCAGCTCCAGGATCGGATAGAGGTCGGTGTTGTAGTCACGTAGTACGTTACCGGTTACGGAGATGGTGTTCTCACCGGCGCGCATCCGCTCTACTGAGAGTTTAGCAGCGTCGTAAACCGACATAATGCGGATGTCCAGGTCACTGGTGTTGTGATCCTTTAGGTACTGGTCCACTTTCTTGCGCAGCTCTTTGTGGTGAGCACGCTCTGGATCCAGCCAGAAGACTGTAGGCCAACCGGTGGCCTTGGCGCGGGTCACGGCCAGCTTCACCCAGTCCTGGATCGGAGCATCCTTCACCATCACCATGCGCCAGATATCACCCTCGTCCACGTTATGCTCGTGGATGGTGTTGCCACTGGCATCAGTGATGCGGATGGTGCCGTCATCCGGAGCCTCGAAAGTGGTTGGGTGGGAGCCGTACTCCTCCGCCTTCTTCGCCATTAGACCAACATTGGGTACAGTACCCATGGTGGTTGGATCCAGGGCGCCGTTGGCGATGCAATTTTCAACCGTAGCTTGGTACAGCGGCGCATAGCTGTGATCGGGGATCACAAATTTGGTGTCCTTCTGCTTGCCGTCTGGACCCCACATCTGCCCGGAGGCACGGATGGCGGCCGGCATAGAGGCGTCGATGATGACATCGGAGGGGACATGCAGGTTGGTGATGCCTTTGTCGGAATCCACCATGGCTATGGCAGGACGCTTGGCGTAGAGGGCCTCGATATCAGCCTCAATCTCCGCCTTCTTGGCGGTGTCCAGATTGTCCAGACGGTCGTAGAGGTCACCTATACCGTTGTTTGCGTTAAATCCGGTGGAGGCTATGGCATCTGCATGCTTCTCCAGAACCGGACCGTAGAAGACCTTTACGCAGTGACCGAAGATCTTGGGGTCTGAGACCTTCATCATGGTCGCCTTCATGTGTAAGGAGAATAGAATATCTTTCTGTTTGGCATCCTCCACCTGCTCCGCCAGGAACTTGGTCAACGCCTTTCTGCTCATGAAGGTGGCGTCTACGATCTCACCAGCTTCCAGGGGTACGGACTCTTTCAGTACCTGGCTGCTACCGTCGCTGCCGTGGAACGTAATGGTTGCAGTGGTCGCATCGGCCATAGTGTTGGAGATCTCGTTTGAGGCAAAATCACCGCTGCTCATGGTGGCTACATGGGACTTGGAGTTACTGCTCCAGGCGCCCATGGAGTGGGGGAACTTCTTGGCAAAGTTCTTTACCGCACCTGGTGCGCGGCGGTCTGAGTTACCCTCACGCAGTACCGGGTTCACGGCGGAACCAAGGACCTTGGAGAAACGCTCCTTGATCTCCTTTTCGGCATCGTTCTGCGGATCTTCTGGATAGTTAGGTATGTCGTATCCATTCTCCTGCAGCTCGGCTATGGTGGCCTTCAACTGTGGGATAGATGCAGAGATGTTGGGCAGTTTGATGATGTTGGCCTCGGGGGTCTTGGCCAGATCGCCCAGACGGGCCAGCTCATCAGGGATTTTTTGCACGTCGGTCAGGTTGTCCGGGAAGTTGGCAATGACGCGCCCGGAGAGGGAGATATCACGGGTCTCCACATTAACGTCTGCAGCGCTGGTGAACTTCTGCACGATGGGCAGAAAGGAGTAGGTCGCCAGAGCCGGCGCCTCATCAATTTTGGTCCAGATTATCTTCGACATGTTTTCAATCCTCAAGAGGTAAAAAGTTAACCTACATAGCTGCATTTGCTAGCAGCGGTACGGGTATCCATGTTTTTGCCACGGTTGGTGTGGTCGTCTATCTCTGCGGCAGAGCCGATCATGCGGCCAAATAGGAAGGTGGTAAATGCTGCTGCCTCCATGGTTGCATCATCAATCTCGCCGTTAGCATGCGGCGTCCACAGCATCTTCAACAGGAGAACGGCGATAACAGCATCGACGTTGACACAGAAGACATTCCGCGTCACACCGGTCTTATACAGTGCCTGTACCAGCTCACGATAAAACTCGTGGAAGACGTTGTAATCACCGCGCTGCTTGAACAGATCGCCAACGAATACTTCACGTGGGTCGAAGTTTACCGCTTCTCCCTTGAATACCGGGTGACCGGTACAGGGGATCTTGGCGTAGGAGAGGTTGCCCTCGGCCTTGGCCTTCTTTTTGTACGCCAGGTACTCCTTCGCATACTCGGTAGCCATA
>CBFDBF010000089.1:0-6690 GCA_965602975.1 uncultured Gammaproteobacteria bacterium
TGGCGTTGAAATCAAATTGGAAAAGATTACAGATATGGCTGAGATCATGAGCTATGGCGTAATGTCCACACCCGGTGTGGTGGTGGATGGTAAGGTGGTGCATGCGGGCGGTCTGCCTGGTCCTGATCTTGTACGGGAATGGGTAAGTGAATAAAAGAACCTCTGATGTTTGAACTGCTGGCCGATCTGTTGATTTATCGCCTGCTTGGCTTGGATGCCTCAAGCCAGGTGGGTGCCGCTGTGCATTTCTTTGTTATGGATGTAACAAAGATATTTTTCATGTTGGTTGTGATTATATACATTATGGGTCTGCTCAGGGCCTTTCTCTCGCCCGAGCGGGTGCGGGAGTATGTACGTAACCGTCCTGACTGGCAGGCCCGCGGTATGGCCGTTACCCTTGGCGCGGTTACACCCTTCTGCTCATGCTCTTCTGTTCCGTTGTTTATAGGTTTTGTTGAGGCGGGCATACCACTCGGAGTCACCTTCTCTTTCCTTATCGCCTCACCGATGATCAACGAGGTGGCCGCCGTTATCCTGGTGGGAATTCTTGGTTGGAAACTGGCTGCGCTCTATGTTACTGCTGGGTTGGTGGTGGCCTGGTTTGGCGGTATTATCATGCAGTGGTTCAAGCCAGAAAGATGGGTAGAGGAGTATGTGTGGGATATCCAAATGGGACAGGCCGATATCCCTGCGCCTGATAGCTCGCTGCACGGTCGCCACAGTTATGCGCTTGCAGAGGTTAAAGAGATTGTCGGTAGAATCTGGAAGTGGGTGCTTATTGGTATCGGCGTGGGCGCACTGTTTCACGGATTTGTGCCGGAGAGCTGGGTGTCGGAGCATCTGGCAAGCGGCAACTGGTTTGATGTTCCAACAGCAGTAGTGCTAGGCATACCACTCTATTCCAACGCAACCGGCATTATTCCAGTCGCCGAGGCCATGCTGACAAAAGGTGTTGCCATCGGGACCACCTTGGCCCTGATGATGAGTGTGGCGGCACTCTCCCTGCCGGAGATGCTGATACTACGCAAGGTGATCAAATGGCAGGCGCTGGGGCTGTTTGTGATGGTGCTGGCAGTTGCCTTTATGCTGGTGGGCTGGGGTTTTAATGCACTCAACTAACCCAACTAACCGGGCAACTAACCGGACACCCACCCAAACTACCGGACACCCACCCAAACTACCGGACACCCACCCAAACTGAAACATCAGACTTATACCTCGATCACAGAGAGGACTAAGGCAGCAAAACAGCCTAAGGAGCCTCTGATTAATTCCTCCCCCGCCTGCGGGGGAGGTTAGGAGGGGGATTAAGTCACTGTTTTGACTCCCCCTCCCCGCCTAAGCTTCCACTCCCAGCTAACGCCATTTACCTACATCCCTGTAGGCGTCCCCCACTCGTGGGGGAGGGGCTAAACGGTATTAATCAGAGGTTCCCTAATTCATCACTGCCACATAGACAACCGAGACAACTACTACCCTTTGTGGGCTATCCTCGCAAAGGTATGCCAACCGGATTACCCTTTCGCCTCAGCGAACTAACCGTGAGTGGGTGTCAGATTAATTAGTTCGCCGTCCAGTTAGTTCCGAGTTCCGTTAGTTTCTACCAGACACATTGAAGGCAATCATATCTGAGATATTTAAGTCCAGATGAATATGAGGCACAATGTATCTCTAAATAATACTGTCCGTTAATTTATCCCATACGACAAACAATATAGAAAAATCACTCCCAACCCTCTCGGTTACTCCGGGAGAGCTCCTCAGCATCGGCGGTCAACACCCTCTCTAGCTGCTCCCTGGTCTGTAACGAGAGTGAACGGCGCACCTCTGATGCCTCAGTAATATAGAGTTCCTGTAACAGCGCTTGATCATAATCATTAAATATATTTGCCGCCTGTTTTGCACGGTAGGCACCAAAACCCAATCTTTTTAAAGCATCTTCCCCCAGCTCTAGAGCAGAGGCATAGTACTCCCGTCGAAACAGCTCTACCCCACGACGCATCAACTCATAGGCGTGTCCGTTATCATCTGCCCGCGCCAAAATATCGATATGAGGAAAGTGCTGATTAACCTGATCAACCACCTGTAGAGCCATCTCCTGATCATCGATAGCGATAATAAGAAGCTTCGCATTGGCCGCACCAGCCGCCTCTAAAGTAGCATGGCGGCTAGCATCACCATAGTAGACTTTATAGCCGAAACGACGCACCGACTCGATCTGATCCGGGTCGTGATCAAGAATGGTAGTGGGTACACCATTGGCATGTAGCAGGCGACCAACCGTCCGTCCAAAACGGCCGAACCCAGCAATAATGACCGGGTTTTTATCATCGTCTATAGCATCATCCTGTTGTGGCTGATCGAGGTTTATATAGCGCGGTGCAATCACCCGTTCATAAAGAATTAACAGCAGCGGCGTTGTCACCATGGAGAGTGCTACGACCACTATCAACCTATCACTGGTGGCACTTGCTAACACCCCACTATCAGTCGCCACATTGAACAGAACAAAGGCAAACTCTCCGCCCTGTGACAGCAGAAATACAAACAGGCTCCTCTGGCTAACAGGGATGGTGCAAAAGTGGGACACTCCCCACAATACTACGCCCTTTGCTACTATTAGCAGCAGTACCAATGATAGCAACAGCACAGGCTCCACCATTAGCAGACCAAAATTTATAGACATGCCGACAGAGATAAAAAAAAGCCCCATTAACAGCCCTTTAAATGGCTCTATCTCCACCTCCAGCTCATGCCGATACTCCGACTCTGCCAATAGCACCCCAGCAAGAAAGGCACCTAGTGCCATAGACATATCCACTACAGCCATCAACATAGCTATCCCAAATACCAGCAGTAGCGCAAAGGCGGTAAACACCTCACGCAGGCGGGTACGGGCGATATAGCGAAATATTGGCCGAGTCAGATAGTGACCACCAACTATAATAGCTGCAACCATCCCAACTGCACTCAACACCCCTATCCACCAGCTACCATCATCCCCGGTAGTGGCCGCCCCCAGCAATGGCAATAGAGCCAGCATGGGAATAACCGCAATATCCTGAAACAGGAGAACCGAGAAAGTAGAGCTGCCCGCATGGGTAGCCATCAGGTTACGCTCTTTGAGACTCTGCAGAGCAATGGCAGTAGATGAGAGTGAGAGCCCCATAGCCACTACCATCGATACGTTAAATGAGAGACCGAAGGTGAAGATGATCACACTCAATAATATGGTGGTCAGAACCACCTGCGCCCCACCAACTCCCAGTATTGGTCGACGCAGCGCCCAGAGCCGTTTTGGATTAAGCTCCAAACCAATAATAAACAGCAGCATCACCACACCAAACTCAGCGAAGTGGCGGATATCATCTACATTGTCAATCAGACCAAGCGCCCATGGGCCGATCAGCGTGCCCGCCACCAGATAACCCAAGACCGAGCCCAGACCCAGCCGTTTTGCCAGCGGCACCACCATTACGGTGGCAGCTAGATAGATGATGGCATTCAACAGTAGATGGTGTTCATCCATGCAGCTACCCTCCAGGCCGGTATGCGAGCAACCGCTGACGATAGGTTGCCGCCCAACCATCCAACTCTGCATCATCTATCTGTGCCGTTCCATGTATCACTATAGGCTCTAGATAGTTCATCCCACAATGGTTGGCAGAGCACTTAAAAGGCTGCATCAGCTCAGCAACACTATGCCGGTTGTGCCCATCTGGGAGATAGGCTGCTTGACCCTGCCCAACGGTAACTACTGAGAGCCAATCCTTGCCGTGCATGGCATCTCCACTCTTACCAAAAGCGAACCCATACTCCAGAACCACATCCTGCCACTGCTTAAACATAGCGGGTGCCGAATACCAGTAAAATGGGTGCTGTACAACCAACAGATCAATACTCCGCAATAGCTCCTGCTCTCTAGCAACATCAATATGAAAATCGGGGTATCTCTCGTAAAGGTCATTCACCTCTACTCCTGGAATATCCCGTACCGCATCAAGCAGCAGGCAATTCACCCTTGATCCATGTGGGAATGGGTGGGCAAAAAGTATAAGTATCTTAGGAGACATACATTCATTGTTATTTATATACTCCCATCTATCAACTATAAAATTTTATGGGAATGTTGAGATCAAGATCACATTTAACACCTATTCCAGACCATATGGACTATGTGTATATACACCCAGCCATGCTAGCCTTTAGCTATATATGATATTGGAGATCCTGCCAAATGGACAATCGCTTTAACCACTACAAAGAGATACTTGAAGATAACCTCCAAGAGAAACTGCCTATAGTAAAACAGATGGGAGAGCAGGCGCTTGACTGGGTATGGCTAAGACGCCTAGAGCACGCCTATGATATCAGCACCAACACAACTTGCGACCCCTATGCACTACGTTTTCTATTCGGCATCTCTGGTAGTGGAGTTGGCTGGATAGCTGATATTCTGGTGCACTCCAGCTTCAAGGTAAAACTGTGGAGCGATCCACTACTCACCTTTAAACCAAAGCCCAACCTCACAACGATACTGGAGAGCACCACCTACGAAAAGAGTCTACCACCAGAACACCCTATGATGCTGATTCCAACAGCTCTGACTAAAGAGTGTACTACAAAACATCATAAAGCCATCTGTCTGATTCAGCAGACCAAGATGCTACCGCATATAGAACCAATGCTACGGCAACAGAAGATAAGATCTATTTTTGTGCTGGATGATCCGGTTAGAATTCTAGACCACCTGCTCATGAGCAATGGAGCAGAGAGTAAATATCTACAACATGAATCGAGTATCGTATTCGACCAGAGTTTTATTGCCCGCTTCATGCCGAGCAATAGAAAACAGCTAACGACAATCCGTAAACTGATAAAGCGTATACCTGACCCCATGGAGCAAAATCTACTACGCCAAGTGGTGACCATTGCATTGATCCAACAGATGTTTAAGGCCTTCGCCTCCCACTACCCAAAATATGCAAAAATCATCTCTACAGAGGAGCTACGATACCACCCATCACTCTTTATCCGACTGGCGCAGTGGGTATATGGCAAGAAGATAATGGATACAGCGATAACCAGACTGAAAGATCTAACCTTTGTCCCTACACAAGGGACACAGCGCATGTGGAAATCTATCCCTTTCAGCAATAACAGTGGCAAACCTAAGCGCCTAAGCGCGATACATGCCAGCGCCTGTTACCGGATATTGGAAGATGCTGGTCTACCCCAGGATGATAAGATATTCATTCCCGACCACGACAAGCTTAAATCCAGCCTCTACTATAAGCAGCTTAAAAAGACAAAAAAAACCACCACCTCTTGAAGAGGCAGTGGATCTATTTTGCCAGCTTACTGCTACTGAATAGACTGATAATACTCCATCAGGATATCCGCAACCTCTGGACGGGAGAATTCAGCCGGTGGGGCTATGCCCTGTCCCAGCATCTCTCGCACTTTGGTTCCTGAAAGCAATACAAAATCATCTTTGGAGTGATCCGGTGCATCCCGCATCATAACCACGCGCTTCATCTTCTTGGAGTAAGCAGTATGGTCGGCATTGAAGATTTCAATATCCAGTGCACCCTCTGGCACCTCATCCTTAAATATCGTCTGCGCATCAAAGGCACCGTAGTAGTCTCCGGTACCGGCATGGTCACGGCCAATAATGAAGTGTGTTGCACCCATGTTCTGCCTAAAATAGGCGTGTAGTACCGCCTCACGTGGGCCAGCATAGAGCATGTCAAAACCGTAACCGTTTATCATGACTGAGTTTGGTGGAAAATAGAGATCTGCCATCTTACGAATAGCAGCATCCCGTACCGGTGCCGGAATATCACCCGGCTTAAGCTTACCGAGCAGCATGTGTACTATGACACCATCTGCTTCAATCGCATCCATCGCCATCTTACACAGCTCTTCATGGGCACGATGCATCGGGTTACGGGTCTGGAAAGCGACTATCTTGTTCCAACCACGCGCCTTAATATCATTCCGTATTTTTACAGCGGTACGGAAGGTATCTGGGAAGTCATCCTGGAAATAACTGAAGTGGAGAACCTGAATTGTACCAGATACGGCGTATCGCCCCTGACTATTAAAAGCGGCAACTCCAGGATGCTCTGGATCTAGGGTGGCATAGACCTTCTCAGTCATCCGCTCCATCTGTGCATCGCTAACCTCTTCGATAGCATTAACATCCATGATAGCCATCACCGGATTGCCCTCCATATTGGGATCACGCAGGGCTATGCGTTTAGCATCCTTGATCTCATCTACATTTTCCAGCAGACAGAGCACCGGCACAGGAAAAAAAGCACCGCTTGACATCTTCATGTTCTCGGCACAACCCATGGCATCGCCAACGGTCATAAAGCCTTGCAGTGGGGTAAAATAGCCACCCCCCATCATTACAGCATTACCTGCGGCTTGAGAGCTGATTATAACTGCAGGTAAACTCTCTGCCTCCTTGATCAGCTCATGCCGTTTCTCTGTCTCATAGACAAACAGAGGTGTAAGGGTCTCGGAACCAATGGGTTTAATCATAAATGCCTCTCCAGTACTAAATGTATAAATCTGCAACTATCTGTTTTTCAACAGATAAATTTCTAAAACCGTCTTGCTTTCCCCAAGGAAAACATACGTTATCACAAGACATCACTGTTTCTCTACCAAAATCTTCAT
>CBFDBF010000090.1:0-6666 GCA_965602975.1 uncultured Gammaproteobacteria bacterium
AGATCTGTAAGATAATGGATCATGCGATGAAGGTGGGGGCGCCGGTTATCGGCTTGAATGACTCCGGTGGAGCCAGGATTCAGGAGGGGGTCGACTCTCTGGCTGGTTACGCAGATGTGTTTCAACGCAACGTCTTAGCCTCTGGGGTGATTCCACAGATCTCTATGATTATGGGGCCCTGTGCTGGGGGTGCAGTCTACTCACCAGCCATCACCGACTTTATCTTCATGGTGCGAGATAGCTCCTATATGTTTGTTACTGGCCCAGACGTGGTCAAGACTGTTACCCATGAGACGGTCACGGCTGAGGAGTTGGGCGGGGCGAATACTCACAGTTCAAAATCCGGGGTCTCTGATCTCGCCTTTGATAATGATGTCGAAGCGCTACTGCTGCTACGCCGTTTCATCAACTTTCTACCAGCCAACAATCGGGAGAGGCCACCAGTCTGGGAGACAGACGATCCGGCAGATCGTATTGAGATGTCACTCGACACTCTGGTGCCGGATGATCCGAACAAGCCCTATGATATGAAGGAGCTGATCACCAAGGTGGTGGATGAGGGTGATTTTTTTGAATTACAACCAGATTACGCTGCCAATATAATAGTTGGTATGGCTCGGATGCAGGGCTCTACTGTCGGTATCGTGGCGAACCAACCGATAGTGCTGGCGGGCTGCCTGGATATCGACTCATCGCGCAAGGCGGCTCGATTTATCCGTTTTTGTGACAGCTTTAATATCCCGTTGGTAACCTTTGTCGATGTCCCCGGTTTTCTCCCCGGCACAGCGCAAGAGTATGGTGGCATCATCAAGCATGGAGCTAAGCTGCTCTACGCTTATGCCGAGGCGACCGTGCCCAAGATAACCGTTATTACCCGCAAGGCGTATGGTGGAGCCTATGATGTTATGGCCTCCAAACATCTACGGGGCGATGTTAATTTCGCTTGGCCCAATGCAGAGATTGCAGTAATGGGGCCGAAAGGGGCGGTGGAGATTATCTTCCGGCAGGATTTGGGCGATCAGGAGAAGATCAACCGGCGCACCGAGGAGTATCGTAGCCGGTTTGCCAATCCATTTGTCGCCGGCAGCCGAGGCTATATAGATGATGTGATCATGCCGCACAGTACCCGTAAGCGTATCAGCCGTTCACTCGCCATGCTCAAGGATAAGGAGCTGGAGAATCCGTGGCGCAAGCACGGCAATATACCGCTGTAGCCTGCCCTTCTACCACCTGATTGAGATAGATAGATGTTTAAAAAGATACTTATTGCAAACCGTGGTGAGATCGCCTGTCGGGTGATTAAAAGTGCTAAAAAGATGGGTATAGCCACTGTGGCGGTCTACTCGGATGTCGATAGCAGTGCACTGCATGTACAGATGGCAGATGAGGCGGTACATATTGGAGGTGCGGCATCTGCCGAGAGCTATCTGATTATGGAGCGGATCATCGATGCCTGTAAGCAGACCGGGGCAGAGGCGGTGCATCCAGGTTATGGGTTTCTCTCCGAGAATGCCGCCTTCTGCGAGGCTCTGGAGAGAGAGGGGGTCGCTTTTATCGGTCCTGCACCCTATGCCATTACTAGTATGGGTGACAAGATCACCTCTAAGCGGTTGGCGCAGGAGGCGGGGGTGAATACCATCCCCGGTTATACCGATGTGGTCAAAGATGCCGAGCAGGCGGTAGAGATATCCCGGGATATTGGCTATCCAGTGATGCTCAAGGCCTCAGCCGGAGGTGGTGGCAAGGGGATGCGGGTAGCCTACGACGATGAGGAGTGTAGGGATGGGTTTGAGCGCTCGGCCAATGAGGCCCGCTCCAGCTTTGGGGATGATCGGATTTTTATCGAGAAGTTTATTGAAGATCCGCGCCATATTGAGATTCAGGTGGTGGCCGACACTCAGGGTAATACCATATATCTAGGGGAGCGCGAGTGCTCGATTCAGCGTCGCCACCAGAAGGTGATTGAAGAGGCACCATCCCCGTTTTTGGATGAGAAGAGCAGACAGGAGATGGGTGAGCAGGCGGTCACGCTAGCCAAGGCGGTCGCCTACCGCTCTGCCGGTACGGTCGAATTTATTGTCGATAGTAAGCGCAATTTCTATTTTTTGGAGATGAACACCAGGCTGCAGGTGGAGCATCCTGTTACCGAGAAGATCACTGGTCTTGATCTGGTAGAGCTGATGCTGTTGGTAGCAGCGGGTGAGCCTCTGCCGCTGACCCAGGATGAGGTGACACTTACCGGTTGGGCGCTGGAGAGCCGGGTATATGCTGAAGATCCAATGCGCAATTTCCTCCCCTCTATCGGGCGCTTGATCCACTACCAGCCACCCGCAGAGAGCGCTGCCGTGCGGGTCGATACCGGTGTCTATGAGGGTGGTGAGGTCTCTATGTTCTACGATCCGATGATTGCAAAACTTGTCACCTACGGCGCAACCCGTGAGGCGGCGATAAAAGAGATGCAGCAGGCCTTGGATCGCTACTATATCCGGGGAGTAGAGCATAACGCCGGTTTTCTCAATGCGGTTATGGCGCACTCCCGTTTTAAGGAGGGGCGACTCAGCACCAATTTTATCGCTGAAGAGTATCCCGAAGGATTTCAGGCCAGTGATGTTCCGCGGGAGCATCCAGAACATGCCGTAGTGGTTGCGGCGGTGATGCATCGCCACTATATGGATCGTGGGGCTAGCCTGAGTGGGCAGCTGCCGGGGCATGAGCGCCAGGTGCAGCAGGAGTGGGCGGTGCGGATAGGTGGTGAGAGCCATCTGGTAACAGTAGAGCAGGAGCAGCAGGGTTATCTAGTAAATTATGCCGGTAGTGCCTATCCGGTTAGCAGTGACTGGGGTATCGGTCAGCCTCTATTTATAGCGGATATAGATGGGCATAAGGTCTGTTATCAGGTGGAGCGTGATGGCCTCTGGTATCGCCTGCAGCATCGGGGTGCCCGGATTGATGCGGTAGTTATGAGTGAGTCAGCGGCACAACTGCACGCCATGATGCCGGAGAAGATAGCACCCGATCTCTCCCGTTTTCTGCTCTCACCCATGCCTGGGCTGCTGGTCAAGGTGGCGGTAACGGCGGGGCAGGAGGTTAAGGCGGGTGAGGAGCTGGCAGTGATCGAGGCGATGAAGATGGAGAATGTACTGCGTGCCGAGCAGGATGTGGTGGTCTCCAAGATATTTACTGCCGCTGGTGAGAGTCTGGTGGTAGATCAATCCATTCTTGAATTTGAGTAGTGTCTGGTTCTGACGCACAACTAGTTACAGCGCTACTGGCCGGTGATCGCCGCGCCCTCTCCCGTGGTATCACTCTAATAGAGTCGACCCGTGAAGATCACCGTCAGCAGGCGGAGGAGCTGCTACAGCAGATCGCCCCACATACAGGTAGCGCTGTTCGGGTCGGTATATCTGGAAGCCCCGGGGTGGGCAAGTCTACCTTTATCGAGGCGCTGGGTAATCATGTGATTGCTCAGGGGCACAGATTGGCGGTGTTGGCGGTAGATCCATCTTCGGCCATAAGCGGCGGCTCTATTCTGGGTGATAAAACCAGGATGGAGAAGCTGTCGACCAGAGAGGAGGCGTTTATACGTCCATCTCCTGCTGGAAGCAGTCTGGGTGGGGTGGCTCGAAGAAGCCGTGAGAGTCTGCTGCTGTGTGAGGCGGCAGGGTTTGATGTGATCTTTGTGGAGACTGTCGGGGTGGGGCAGTCGGAGACCACGGTAGCTGAGATGACAGATCTATTTCTGCTGCTACTGCTGCCTGGAGCTGGGGATGAGCTACAGGGGATCAAGCGGGGCATAATGGAGCTGGCAGATATTGTTCTAATTAATAAAGCGGATGGAGATATGGTCAGTGCGGCGCAGCATGCTGCCAACGAGTTTCGTCACGCCCTGAATCTGCTGCACCCCAGAACAGCTGGCTGGCAGGTGCCGGTAAATATCTGTTCCGCCACCACCGGTGAGGGGATAACTGATGCCTGGAGTGAGATAGAGCGGTTTATTCAGGTGGTGCAGCAGAGCGGTGAGCTGGCCAGCAGACGGGCAGATCAGGCTAGAGAGTGGATGTGGGCCGAGACCAGTGAGAGCCTGCTGGCCGCACTGAATAGTGACCCTCAAGTCAGAGAGTTGGTGCCGCAACTGGAGCAGGCTGTAACTGCGGGGCGGCTACCATCGGGTAGTGCCGCCGCTCAACTTATCAACCGTTTTCTGAGAAGGGCGAAACCATGATCGGTAGATTAAACCATGTAGCCATCGCTGTGCCTGATCTTGAGGCGGCAGCCGCTATCTATAAGGATACTCTGGGGGCGAAGATATCAGAGCCTATCTCCCTACCGGAGCACGGAGTCATAACCATCTTTGTCGAGCTGCCTAACACCAAGATAGAGCTGCTACATCCGTTGGGGGAAGATTCTCACATAGCTAGATTCCTGCAAAAAAACAGTAGTGGCGGCATCCATCACATATGTTATGAAGTAGAGGACATCGCTGCTGCCGCAGCGAGCCTACAGGCTGGAGGCGCTAGAGTGCTGGGTGATGGCGAGCCGAAGATTGGAGCACATGGCAAACCGGTGCTGTTTCTACACCCTAAGGATTTCTGTGGCACTCTGATAGAGCTGGAGCAGCTTTGATAGGGGACGGATAGTTCCTCCCCAGTTTTCAGGGGATGTCTAGGAGGGGGAGGAGTCTAAAGAGGTGAGGATGGTTACCACCCCTCTGGCTGCTCGTTCGCCAGGATTGGAGTAACTATGTTTGATGTTGCCCCGAAAGTGGGCACTATCCCCAGGTTTCAGATGGGTCTCCTCATCGGCCACCTGCAAGATCACTTCACCCTCTAGTATGTGTAGGTACTCTTCGCTGCCTGGAGGGTGCGGTTTGCCGGGAAAGATTGATTCAGCCTCCAGGGTAAATATCTGTTGCAGCATCTCTGGGGAGCTGAGTGGTGAGATAGTGGTGGCGCGGTAGTTGCCATCACCTGACTCTATATGACGCATAGCATCCCTCGGTATACTCTTGATCCGATTCTGCTGCTGCTCTAGCAGATCATCTATGCTCGAATCTAGGGCAACAGAGATCTTGTATACGGCAGCCAGGCTGGGATTGGCGTCGTCCTTCTCTATAGTAGCCAGTGTGGCGCGCGGGATATCTGCCAGATCGGCCAGCTCTTGTTGGGTCATCTTGCGTTTGCTTCTAAGTTCTCGGATTCTGTTGCCAACTAGATTGGTAACCATTTATGCACCACATTTATTTTGTAATTAGGGTTGACATGCTAGCATCTTGCTGCCAGTATATCAACTAATATGACGGTATAAAAGAGCAGTTTTAGATTGATTCCACATGTTTTAAAGCCACTTTAATTTTAGGAGAACTGATATGCCAGCAGTAAATCGTTACGTTGATATCTCTCAGGTTGATAAGGAGCAGAAGAAGGACTACATTGATCGCCACTCACCCTTTGTCCACTGTGCAGCAGAGGCGAAAGCGGGTGAACCATTTGCGGTTACTGTAAAAATGGGTAATGAGTATGCCCATCCAGATGATCAGGATCACTACATCCGTTCACTGCAGCTATATAGTGGTACTACTCTGCTGGCTGAGGCCTCTTTTCAGGCTGGCACCCTGGGCGGCGATGGTAGTAAGGGTAATACCGAAGTGACCTTTAATATGGTTCCATCTGCCGGCACGTTATCTCTGACCGCTATGTCGTACTGTACCAAGCACGGCCTATGGGAGAGTGATCCGGTGGCAGTACAGGTGGCATAAGATAGCATTTAGCAAACTGATAAATATACTATTTGGAGAGTTAGATTATGAGCGTATTAGTTGGAAAAGCAGCACCAGAGTTTACCGTCCAGGCAGTGATGCCGGATAACAGCTTTCAGGAGATCTCCCTAGCAGATTACAAGGGCAAGCATGTAGTGCTGTTCTTCTACCCGCTTGATTTTACCTTTGTCTGTCCCTCAGAGATAATCGCGTTTGATCACCGTTTAGCGGAGTTTAAGGCGCGTAATGTAGAGGTGCTGGCAATATCTATCGATTCCCACTTCACCCATCTTGCCTGGAAGAATACTGATATTAAGAGTGGTGGTATCGGTAATGTTCAGTTCCCAATGATTGCGGATGTCGATAAGGAGATTACCGAGGCCTATGATATGCGTACGGGTCCAGGTATCGCACTACGCGGCTCGTTCCTTATTGATAAGGATGGTGTAGTGCAGCATCAGGTGGTCAATGCACTCAATCTGGGGCGGAATGTGGATGAGATGTTGCGGATGGTGGATTCACTGCAGTTCACTGAGGAGCATGGTGAGGTCTGTCCGGCTGGTTGGAATAAGGGTGATGCCGGAATGCAGGGCTCAACTGAGGGTGTTGCCAAATATCTAGCAGATCACGCAGATGAGCTTTAACTTTAGGATAAAATAGCTAAACATAGTGCTGCACAATTAGAAAAGCCCCCCTCCTTATAAGGGGGCTTTTTTTATGTGCAACCGAAATATTACCATGCACACCACTTGGTTTTTCCTATTTTGGTCTGGATAGGCTTAAAGTTCCATAGAGATATTCGATTGCCCTCATAAGGTGTCCTTATGACTTTTTTATATTGTTAAATAACAGAGTGTTACCATCGCCATTATTACCTGTGATCGGTTCTCGTTGGGATTGTAACTCTTGAC
>CBFDBF010000091.1:0-6664 GCA_965602975.1 uncultured Gammaproteobacteria bacterium
GAACAGGGTGATGGCTAGAGTTACCACTACTGCTGCGCCAACGATCAGCGCCTCGCGCCAGCCCTGGGTCATCCAATTGCCCCAGCCTAATGTTACCCACACCAGTAGGATCACAGAGATGGTGGCAAAGATTAGTTTGCTGATAAGTTTTTTCGCCTTGGAGTCGGCGGTCGCACCGTAGTTTCGGGTGATGGTGGTGTGTACTCCATCGGGGATAAAGGTCCCTTCAAGTTGGGCAAAACGGTCGATTACTGCATTGGCTATGTCGACCGCATTGGTGCCTGGTTTCTTGGCTACGGCGATGGTCACTGCAGCAGCACTGCCAGTTGCAGCAAGTTCTGGTTGGGTTGCCGCTGAGCCGGAGCCGATCCAGACATACTGGCTGGGTCGGTCAGCACCGTGGTTAATGGTGGCGACATCACGCAGAAAAACAGGTCTGTTATCAGATAGTCCTACCACTAGATCACCCAGCTCTGCGACTACAGTGTGGAAGGTTCCAACCTGTACCATAATTTCCCGATTGTCGGTGGTCACCGTGAGGTTGTCACGACTGGTATTGCCAGCCTGCAGGGCGTGGCGTAGATCGGTTAGATCGATCTCATATCCGGCCAGTGCCTGAGGATCAAGCTGCACGGTTACCACCTGTTTGGGGTCGCCGATGGTGTAGATGTTACGGGTTCCAGGTACTCGCTGTAGCTCGGACTCAATGGCGTGTGCTACCTGCCCCAGCTCATAAGCGCCGACCTCTGGATCTTCTGACCAGAGAGTGGCAGTGACGATAGGGACATCATCGATCCCCTTTGGCTTGATGATTGGCTGGCCTACTCCCAGGTTGCGTGGCAGCCAATCCTGGTTAGAGAACACCTTGTTGTAGAGGCGTACGATGGCAGCGGTACGCTCCTCGCCCACCTCAAACTGTACGGTGAGCACCGCCATGCCGGGGCGGGAGACGGAGTAGACATGTTTGACCCCCTTGATCTCTGCCATTGCCTGCTCTGCCGGGGTGGCCAGTAGATGCTCGACTTCGCTGGCAGTAGTACCGGGGAACGGGATAAAGACATTGGCGAAAGTCACATTGATCTGCGGCTCCTCCTCCCGTGGGGTTATGAGGACAGCAAATAGCCCCAGCAGCAGCCCTACCAAGGCCAGTAGTGGGGTTATTTCGGTAGTGAGAAATTTCTGGGCGATACGCCCTGAGATGCCGAGCTTCTCCATCTGTTACTCCGTGCGCTGCTGTTTTAGCAGGATGCCTGCTGCAATCGGATCGAGCGCAACCTGCTCGCCAGAGTCGAGCCCCGCCAATACCGGTTGCATACCCTTAAACTGCCGGTTACTTACCCTAATATGGCGCATGGATATCCTGCCATCTTTGGCGGCCACGTAGGCGGCGGTTACCTCTCCTCGGTAGACTACGGCCTGTTGTGGAATCAGTAGCTCTTTACTAGTTCCGACCACGAATGAGCTTTTGACATACATTCCTGGGAATAACCCTTTGACCCCTGAAGGTAGATCTAGTCTGACCTTAAAGGTGTTGCTACCGCGGTCAGCAAAGGGGAATATAGTCAGTTTTTGCGCCTCTACCCATGAGCCATCGGCGAGCTGTATCGCTCCCTGTTTGAGTTGGCGAATGGCTGGCAGCAGGCTCTGTGGGACATCGACAGTCACCCGTAGAAACTTTAGAGATATGCCACTCATAAGCTTACGTCCAGGGCTTGCCACCTCGCCAACTTCGATGTGGCGTTCGGTGACTATCCCGGAGTAGGGGGCGCGAATCAGGGTGTACTCAATCTGCTCTTCGGCCTGGGTCAATCGTGCCTGTGTTGCATCACGTTGAGCAGTTACTGCCTTAAGGCTGGCGTTGATTTGATCCATGGCAGCACTAGAGACCAGTTTCTGTTTGAATACCTCAGCTATACGCTGCTGCTGTTTGCTGGTGTCATCCAGCTTTGCCTCCACCTCTTGCATAGCGGCTTGAGCCTGCTTTAGATTGGCCTGCTGCTCTCTATCATTGAGTCGGATGATGATCTTGCCCTCTTCGACCAGATCCTCCACATCAAATAGCACCTCCTGCACCTGCCCTTTGGTCTGCGCCGAGATCGTGCCGCGGTGAACCGCCTCCACCACTCCATCGAGGAGGTGAGAGCGGGATACCTCTTGCAGTTCAACGGTTGCCGTATCCAGCGGCTGCTCTGGAGCTGTCTCTGCCGAGAGCTGTGGGGAGAGCCCCAGTGTAAATGCCGCTACGAAGATAGTCATAATGAGTCGCATACGGGTGTCCCTCAACCTCTAATCACAATATAATTAAATACTAATATACACTCTGTAATAACCAATATCAATAGTAGGATGAATTTGGACTGTTTGTGGGAAAATTTAGTCCTGTTTTCTGCTGCGGAGGTTTATATGGGAGGGTGCCAGCTCGGCCAATCGCTTAGCAGTTCCTCCCCCACTGGCGTAGAGAGTGCCAGCTCGGCCAATCGCTTAGCGGTTCCTCCCCCACTGGTGGGGGACGCCTACAGGGATGTAGGTGAATGGCGTTAGCTGGGAGCGGAAGCCTAGGTTAGGAGGGGGAGTCTCAAATATAACAGGAGAGAAGTTACAGTAACTCCTCGTTCCCACGCAGGAGCGCTGGAACTAGAGCAAGGGTAGATAAAATCTACTCTACTGCGGCAGAATCATCCCCCATCAACGGCCGCATGGCGTGCAGCAGGCTGGCAAATAGGTGGCTGTTTTTCTTCTCCTCCGCTGCCAGTAGCTGTTTCATCGCCTCTCGTCTGGTGGGGGCGCTAAAGCAGGCGGGGCAGCTATCCTGGATAATTGGTAACTTAGCCTTGGTGGCAAAATTGCCACTTTGGCTCTCTCGGCAGTAGGCCAAGGGGCGTATTATGCGGATATCACCAGCATCATTTAGATAGTGTGCCCGCATAGTACGGAGCTGGCCACCGTGGAACATGGATAGCAGCAGGCTCTCGGCCAGATCATCCAGATGTTGTGCCAGTGCCAATACTCCGTAGCCCTCTTTGCGGCAGGTGCTGTACATGATGCCGCGCTTCATCCGGGCACAGTAGGCGCAGAATGAGTCACCATCCATCCTCTCTTTTGCCTCCTCCATGATCGGCTGAGAGCGGTAGAAGTAGGGTACCTTCAAGGATTGGTAGTACTCTTTGAGAGGGGCTGGATCAAACCCCTCTACCTCTGGGTCGACCGTGACCACTCCGAGATCAAACTTCACCGGGGCGTAGCTCTGTAGGTGGTGCAGGATATGGAGCAGGGAGAGGGAGTCCTTGCCGCCTGAGACCCCCAGCAGGATTCGATCCCCATCCTTGATCATGGCGTAGTCGGCGATTGCGCGACCAACTTTGCGTAGCAACGACTTGGGCGGTTTGGGATAATTTTGCATCTTTACTATACTAACGTGAAGAGTGGGTGGAAAGGGTATATATTCTGTAGTGTTGATTCAACATTAAAATATTAAGGAGAGTGTCAATGTTTGGGTTTAGTGAATTTGCCGCGGTAGTACTTATGCTAGTGATCGCACTAGTGGTCATGGGGGTAAAGCGGGTGCCGCAGGGTTGGGAGTATACGGTGGAGCGGTTTGGGCGCTATTACAAAACTATGCGTCCAGGGCTTGGGTTTCTTTTTCCGGTAGTTGATTCTATCGGCGCCAAGCTGAATATGATGGAGCAGGTGCTCGATGTCCCCTCGCAGGAGATCATCACCCGGGACAACGCCATGGTGCAGGTGGATGGGGTGGTCTTTTTTCAGGTGCTGGATGCAGCCAAAGCGGCTTATGAGGTGAGGAACCTGGAGTATGCCACTCTCAATCTGGTTATGACCAATGTGCGTACCGTAATGGGCTCTATGGATCTGGATGAGGTGCTCTCAGAACGCGACCGGATCAATGCCCAACTGCTGAATGTGGTGGATGATGCCACTACACCGTGGGGGATCAAGGTTACTAGAATTGAGATCAAGGACATCACCCCACCGCGTGATCTGGTGGAGGCGATGGGTCGTCAGATGAAGGCGGAGCGAGAGAAACGCGCCAATATTCTGGATGCCGAGGGATTCCGTCAGGCGGCGATCCTGAAGGCTGAGGGAGAGAAACAGGCGGTCATTCTGGATGCCGAAGGTGAGAAAGAGGCGGCCTTTCGTGAGGCAGAGGCGCGGGAGCGGTTGGCAGAGGCGGAGGCGAAGGCCACCGCTGTGGTATCCAAGGCGATTGCCGAGGGTGATGTCACTGCTATCAACTACTTTGTGGCGCAAAAATATACCGAGGCACTCCAGAGTATCGCTTCGGCGGATAATCAGAAACTGATCATGATGCCTCTGGAGGCCTCCAGTCTGATCGGTTCTATTGCTGGTATCGCCGAGATCTCCAAAGTAGCGTTGAGGGATAACGACAAAAAAGGTAGCGCATAATGGAGTGGCTACAGCAGATGAACTCTTGGCACTGGCTGGTGCTGGGGGTTCTCTTTGTTATTCTGGAGATATTCTCTCCTGGGGTGTTCTTTATCTGGATGGGGGTCTCTGCGGGAGTAGTGGGGCTGGTGTTGATGGCGCTGCCAGATCTGGCTTGGGAGTATCAGGTGCTGCTTTTTGCCATCTTTAGTATCGCCTCAGTCGTTATCTGGCGGCAGTATCAGCAGAAGCATCCTACCGAGAGTGATCAGCCGCGACTCAACCGACGTGGAGAGCAGTACGTAGACCGCACTTTTACCTTAGATGAGCCGATTGTAAACGGCCTTGGTAAGATCCATGTAGATGACTCCACCTGGAAGATCAGCGGTAGTGACTGTCCAGTCGGTACCAAGGTGGTGGTGGTTGGAGCGGATGGAGTGGTGTTACAGGTGAGGGTTGTAGCGTAAGGTTGAAACGATCAGGTATCAGCGCCTAGGGCTGAGCCCTTATCTAGCCCCTAGCACTGAGCCCTTATCTAGCCCCTAGCACTGAGCCCTTATCTAGCCCCTAACACTACAATGGTCTTGCCTTTAACGTTTATCAGACCTTGTGCGCTCAAGTTTTTCAGTACACGTCCAGCCATCTCACGGGAGCAGCCGACGATGCGTCCAAGCTCCTGTCGGGTTATCTTGATCTGCATTCCGTCGGGGTGAGTCATCGCATCCGGCTGCTCGCATAGTTCCAGCAGGGTACCGGCGATACGCCCAGTTACATCTAGAAAGGTGAGATGTCCAACCTTCTGGTTGGTGTGTAGCAGACGCTGGGTTAGTTGGGCACCCAAGGCATAGAGTATATCGGTAGAGTAATCTTTCAGGTCGGTCTCAAATAGCTCGGACAGGCGGTCGTAGCTGATCTCCGCCATGGTGCACTCCGAACGGGTGCGCACCAGTACACTGCGGTTTGACGCAGGGATGAAGAGAGCCATCTCACCGATAAACTCGCCCTTGTTGAGGTAGGTTAGGACAACCTCTCTACCATCTGCATCCTCGATGATGATGCTTACTGATCCATCCATCAGGTAGTAGAGGATGTCGGCCGGATCACCCGGATGGATGATATCGGTTTTGGCCGGATAGCGTCGACGGTGGCAGAATGTGAGAAGTGGCTCTAGATATTCTGGCTCTTCTATTTGTAGTTTTGTATCGCTCATTTAACAATCCATATCTAGTCTACGGTTGTAGATTACCTCAATTCTAGGCAAGCTGAGTCCGATTGTCGAATTTAGTTAATAAAAACTGGAGTAAATCTTATGGAGGTGCGGGTGAAATGGGTGGAGAACACTCTTATGGTGGGTAGCTCAGAGAGCGGGCATACGGTGGTTATGGATGGCCCATCAGAGTTTGGCGGGGAGAATCTGGGGGTGCGGCCGATGGAGATGCTGCTATTGGGGATGGGTGGATGTACGCAGTTTGATGTGCTCCATATCCTGCGCAAAAGCCGTAAGGAGGTGACCCTGTGTGAGGTGGAGTTACAGGCGGAGCGGGCGGAGAGTGAGCCCAAGGTCTTTACCCGCATCCATATCCACTTCAAGTTGTCGGGGCCAGATTTGAGCGAGAAGGTGGTACAGCGTGCGGTGGATCTAAGTGCCGAGAAGTACTGCTCTGCCTCTATCATGCTGGGTGCCACGGTAGATATAAGCCACGACTTTGAGATAGTTGGTTAAGACTCTAGCTGCCGTGCCAACAGCTCAACTGGGTGTAGCACCTCAATATCCAGCCCCGTTTGCCGTATTCCGGTAGCCAGATGGAGGGCGCAGCCGCTGTTAGAGGTGAGCAGGATCTCGGCCCGGCTCTCCCGTAGGGCATTCAGCTTATCCTCGCGTAGACCATCTGCGATCTCTGGCTGGGTTAGCAGGTAGCGTCCGGCACCACCGCAGCAGAGGCCGTTCTCAGTTAGAGGAGAGAGCTCTATGGCTGGAATAAGCTGCATCAGATCAACCGGCTCAGTGGCGGCACCCATCACATTTTTTAGAGAGCATGGAGTGTGGATTACCACCCGTCTCTTCAGCGAACCAAGTTTAAGGGCGCTGACCTCCGGTAGAGCCAGTAGGTAGCTACTGATGTCGACCACTGGAAGCTCTCCTGCGTAATCGGCCAGTTGTGCCCCGCAGCCGCTGGTAACTGTGACGATGGCATCTATCCCAGAAGCTGCAAAGATGTGGAGGTTGTGCTGCACCATGATGTTGGCGGTGGCTCTATCTCCA
>CBFDBF010000092.1:0-6663 GCA_965602975.1 uncultured Gammaproteobacteria bacterium
CAACTTCAATTACAATTTCACATCTTGGATAAAAACTTAGCACTATTTAAACCATTGAATAAACGTCAACTCTACTATCTTGATCCCTCTCTCTTTCCTGTCTTTTTTGCAACGCCTTGATCATTAGTAATATCTGCTCACGAGGCAGTTTACCTGTATTGCTTCTTGGCAGCCTATCAACCTTATATAACGGACGCGGCAGAAAGGCGGGGTCGACTATTTGTGCAAGCTCCTTAAGCAGCTCTTCCTTGGTCAATTCCGGGGCAACAAACAAGACAATCAAGCGTGAACTTTCATTACCATTTGTATCTGGCATGACAAAAGCACCATCTATCACACCATCAATTTCACCAAGCTTATGATTCAAATCAGCAAGGGATGCTCTCTTGCCAGCAATCTTAATCATATCTGTATGGCGTCCATGCAACTTGAAATATGGTCGTTCAAGGAGTTCCAGATGATCGCTTAAAGGGATTGGTTGAGGCAATTGCGGGCCATAAATCATTATGGACAAATCTGTTTCAGATAGGCGCATATCATCGTACAGCTTCCATATTTCACTTTTGCTGGTACATCTCGAGGCAATTGATCCGGTCTCGGTACAACCATAGATCTCGGTAACACGAGCATTAAGTTGCCGCTCTGTTTTGTGTGCTAGATCTATGGAAAGTGGTGCTGTTGCAGAGATGATTAAATCAATTTCCAGCCACTCTAAACCAGCGTTTACACATGCGCGCAGGTGGATAGGCGTAGCAATCAACACACGCGGCGTATCTACAGCGGCAAGCGCATCATGAATGTCCATTGGAAACAGAGGACGCCCTGAGTGTACCGTAATAGCACTAAACCAGGGGATTAGAACCGAGGTCTCCAAGCCGTACATATGTTGAGGTGGAACAGTAGCCACTATACTCTTGATTCTGTCCGGCTGGATACCTAGGCGTGTTATTGCCCGAGTGGTACCTTGCAGCAGATCTCCCCAGAATTTTGGATTTGCTTTCGGCGTTCCCGTGCTGCCTGAAGTAAACAAGATAGCTATCAAGCTTGCATCTTTAATCTGTGGTATCTCATACCGCTCTATGCCGGTCTGCTCTGGATTAGAGGTGACCTGCAACTGCGGGGCCTCAATTCCATTGATCGTCTGGTCAGTCAGGCAAAAGCTATCGGGATACTCTGCGGCCAAGTCGTTAATAACATGATGTGCCCCGCTAGGCGGTAGCAGCGTTACCTTATTGCTTATAATAGCGGCTGCAAGCCCAACCATAAAATAGTAACGGTCGTCACAAAGATTAAATATATAGGAAGATGTGGGTAATCTATCTGCCGTATAAAAGATATCTGACAGAAACCTCTTCGCATCTATCGACCTATCTTTGTGCCACGCTACTATCTGCTCAGGGCTATAACTGAAGAGCGGAGAGGATCCATTATTCATTATCTATATTCGTAAGAACCTTGAGTGTTAGATTAACGTAATATCCTAAAAATCTCCGTGTAAACAGGGCATTACCTGCTATAGCCAGGATCTGCTCGATTCACACTCCTCCATTCTATATGCTGTTGTAAAATATAACAATTTCATTGAAACCGCATAAAAACATTAGGCTCTAGCAATAACAAAACCGTGCCCTTTATGCGCCAAACATGTAACAATACTCAACCCGCTATAAGAGAAATTCAGGAATACAACCCCTCCGTTCGAGGTTAATTTTGCCACCAGGTTTTTAGCAGAATCAGAGTACCGCCCAGACCGAGAAACATCCCAGCAGTGGTAGTAACGGCGGCCGGCAGCAGGATACTAGGACCCAGCGTCAACAACAGCGCCCCGGAGATAAGCATGGCACCACCACTGATTGCGGCAATAGTTTTATGCTGACCCACCTGCAGCTCTCTACGGAGCTGAGTCAGCTCAGCCGATTTCCACTCCACCTCCAGACGACCTTCGGTCACATCACGCAGCGCCTGGTGCAGCAAAACAGGCATATCAGCGGCATGTTCTGCCATACTGGGGAGGTTTTTGCGCAGTTTACGCATAAACGCCTTGGGGCCGACCTGCTCCTCCATCCAGCGCTCCAGATAGGGCTTGGCCGTTGACCATAGATCCAACTCTGGATAGAGCTGCCGCCCCAGCCCCTCAATATAGAGCAGGGTCTTCTGCAACAGAATCAACTGTGGCTGCACCTCCATGTCAAAACGGCGCGCCGTCTGGAACAGGTTTAGTAGAAAGTGGCCAAAGGAGATCTCATGTAGAGGCTTGTCGAATATAGGCTCGCAGACAGCACGGATAGCCGCCTCAAACTCATCCACTCTGGTACCCTCAGGCACCCACTCTGATTCCAGATGCAGCTCCGCCACCCGATGGTAATCGCGGTTAAAAAAGGCGAGCAGATTCTCTGCCAGATAGCGCTGATCGGCAGTGGTCAAAGAGCCGACAATGCCAAAATCTACAGCAATATAACGACCGCTTGGCTCGACAAAGATGTTTCCAGGGTGCATATCTGCATGGAAAAAGTTATCGCGAAACACCTGGGTAAAGAAGACCTCTACCCCACGCTCTCCCAACTGGCGCATGCTGATACCTTGCGCCTTTAGGGTGGCGATATCGCTCACCTGGGTACCGTAGACCCGCTCCATAACCAACACATCTTTATGCGTTAGATCCCAATATATCTCCGGGACAAACAGCAGCTCACTCCCCTCCCAATTACGCCGCAGTTGCGCCGCATTGGCAGCCTCTAGCTTTAAATCAAGCTCATTGAGGATGGTCTTTTCATAATCTGCTACCACCTCCAGCGGACGCAGCCGACGGCCATCCCGCCAATAGCGATCCGCCAACCCTGCGATGATATAGAGCAGCCCTATATCCCGCCGAATCACCTCCTCAATCCCTGGGCGCAATACCTTTACCACCACCTCTTTGCCATCTTTTAATCTGGCGGTGTGGACTTGAGCAATAGAGGCGGAGGCGAGAGGAGTCTCCTCAAAACCATCTAATAGCTGCTCTATAGGCTGCCCAAATGAGGCCTCGATCTGTGCCCGCGCCTGCTCTCCAGGGAATGGTGGTACTGCGTCTTGCAGCTTGGCCAGCTCATCGGCAATATCGTCAGGCAATAGATCGCGCCGAGTAGAGAGTATCTGACCAAACTTGATAAATATCGGCCCCAGATCCTCCAGCGCCAAACGGATACGTACTGGATAGGGGGGTAGAGTGTTACGCCGTAGCCAGTACCATGGAGATATATAGAGAATAAAACGGAGTGGTCGAAATAGGTGGGTAACGAGTATAACCTCATCTAGCCCGTGCCATAGCAGCACCCAGTTTATATGCAGCAACCGCAATGCCTCAACTGGACGAATCACTACTCCTCTCTCCCCTTTTGGAGCTGCGCAATCCTCAGCTCTATCTGCTCAACCTCACGCTGGAACTCCTCTACCTGGGTGTTAAACCTCTCTACCATCTCCCTCTCTGGCAGCAGCTGTAGATCCTGCTGGATACACTCTTGCAACTCCTGTTGCAGAGTCTTTTTTATATGCCCCCCCCAGCTCGCTCCGGCCCGTACCACCTTTACCAGATCATCGGCGATGAGGCTGCCGCTGTATTTAGGGAGATGGCGCTTGATCGCATCCTCCAGGTCGGCGAGATTAAACTCTATACTGCTCACAACTTAAACCCTCGATGTACCGCAACCACCCCACCGGTCAGATTGTGGTAGTCACACCGCTCAAAACCGGCCTGCTCCATCATCTCCCGTAGGCTATCTTGATCTGGGTGCATGCGGATCGACTCTGCCAGATAACGATAACTATCTGCATCATCGGTAATCAGCTTACCCAGAACCGGCAGAACCTTAAACGAGTAGAGATCATAGCCCGACTTTAGCAGCTCACCCTTTGGCTTGGAAAACTCCAAAATAAGGGCGCGTCCTCCCGGCTTTAGCACCCGGAACATCTCATTCAGTGCCTGCTGCTTGTCGGTAACATTGCGCAGGCCAAAACCGATAGTTACACAGTTAAACCAACTATCTGGAAAGGGGATCTGCTCTGCATTAACCTGAACATACCTGATATTACCCAGTAGTCCACGATCGGCCATTCGGCTACGCCCCTGCTCCAGCATGGCAGCGTTGATGTCGGTCATAACGACCTCTCCATCCGCCTCCACCAGCCCAGCAAAACGGGCCGCCAGATCACCAGTGCCGGAGGCCAGATCGAGCACCCTCTGGCCGGGACGAATTGCTGCTAACTCAACTGCAAAACGTTTCCACAGCCGGTGGATACCGAATGACATCAGATCATTCATCAGGTCATACTTGGTTGCCACGGAGTCGAACACCTGACGCACCCGCCCAGCCTTCTCCCCGGCGGCTACCTCTTCATAACCAAAATGGGTGCTCTCCCGCTCTGCCATCAATTTGCATCCTGTGGAGTGTGTCCAGCAGCCTTTAGTCTCTCTATATAGTTCTGCCAGTTCTGTTCGTGATCACACCCTAGTCTGTAGAGTGTATCCCAGGAGTAGATGCCAGTGTTGTGACCATCATCAAAGTGGAGACAGACCGCATAGTTACCCACCGCCGTGATCTGCTCGATAGCAACAGCCTCTTTATCCAGTTGCAGTACCTCCTGCCCAGGGCCATGACCCTGCACCTCGGCTGAAGGGGAGAATACCCGCAGATATTCACACGGAAGATTGAAGCTAGAGCCGTCATCAAAGGAGATCTCTAGCACCTTGGATTGACGGTGCAGATTCAGTTCAGTAGGGGTTGGTGTCGACATTATAGGCTCCTGTTTACAGAATAAAGCGGCTAAGATCTTCATTGGCTGCCAGTTCAGAGAGATGCTTGTCCACATACTCCGCATCTATAGTTACTGGATCAGTTATCTGCTCTGAGGCGTTGAAGGATATCTCCTCCAATAGCCGCTCCATCACCGTATGCAGACGACGTGCGCCAATGTTTTCGGTACTCTCATTCACCTGCCAGGCAAGCTCAGCGATCCGTTGCAGACCAGGCTTAGTAAATTCCAGGGTAACACCATCCGTCTCCAGCAGTGCCCGATACTGCTCGGTAAGTGAGGCATCCGGCTCGGTCAGGATGCGGACAAAATCCCCTGTAGTCAATGCATTCAACTCTACCCTGATCGGCAAACGCCCCTGTAGCTCAGGGATAAGATCAGATGGCCTGGATAGATGGAATGCGCCAGAGGCGATAAACAGGATATGGTCGGTCTTCACCATCCCCTGTCGCGTGGAGACGGTACACCCCTCGACCAGCGGTAACAGGTCGCGCTGCACCCCCTCACGAGAGACATCTGGCCCACCATATTCAGAGCGGCTCGCCACCTTATCCAGCTCATCCAGAAAGACGATCCCGGTCTGCTCCACCATCTCCAGGGCGCGTAGCTTCATATCCTCATCATTGACCCGCTTGGCCGCCTCCTCATCCTGCAGGATCTTGAGCGCATCTTTGATCCGCAGCTTCCGGCTACGGGTGCGGCTGTTGCCCATATCCTGGAACATCCCCTGCAGCTGACTGGTCATCTCCTCCATGCCAGGAGGCGCCATAATCTCCACCCCAACCTGAGCGGCAGAGGTCTCAATCTCGATCTCCTTCTCATCCATGTCACCACTGCGAATCTTCTGTCGAAACTTCTCTCTGGTGGGGGAGACATCCTCTTCCGGATTGCTATCCTCCTCCCAACTGGTGGTGGTAGGTTGCGGCAGAAGCACATCCAGCACCCTCTCTTCAGCCGCCTCGGCCGCCTTATCCTGCACCTTTTTCAGCTCACTCTCTCGCACCATACTCATGGCGGAATCCGCAAGATCGCGGATGATAGACTCAACATCGCGACCAACATAGCCAACTTCGGTAAATTTAGTCGCCTCTACTTTTATAAATGGCGCATCTGCCAACCGTGCTAAACGGCGTGCAATCTCCGTCTTACCGACCCCGGTTGGACCGATCATCAAGATGTTTTTCGGGGTTATCTCATTGCGTAGCTCAGGTGCAACCTGAGTACGCCGCCAGCGATTCCGCAGGGCTATGGCGACAGAGCGCTTAGCAGCATCCTGCCCAATTATATGTTTGTCCAACTCATGGACGATCTCTTGTGGGGTAATATCTGACATCTCTCTCCTGCCTACTCTATATCCAGCTCTTCAATCACTAAATTGCAGTTAGTATAGACGCATATATCAGCGGCTATACCCAAACTCTTTTCGACAATCTCACGCGCACCAAGTTCGGTGCTATGCAGCAGCGCCAAGGCAGCCGCCTGCGCATAGGGACCACCCGAACCGATAGCCATCAATCCATGCTCCGGCTCGATCACATCACCGGTACCGGTAATGATCAGCGAGGCGCTGGCATCGGCCACACAGAGCAGCGCCTCCAGCCGCCGTAGCATCCTGTCGGTACGCCAATCCTTGGCCAGCTCTACGGCGGAGCGGGTAAGGTGACCTTGATGCTTCTCCAGCTTCGCCTCAAACCGCTCGAACAGAGTAAAGGCGTCCGCGGTGGCCCCGGCAAAACCGGCCAGCACTCGCTCTTTATAGAGACGGCGTACCTTGCGTGCATTGCCCTTCATCACGGTGTTGCCCATGGATACCTGGCCATCACCGCCAATTACCACCTTGCCGTCGCGCTGTACCGAAAGAATGGTTGTGCC
>CBFDBF010000093.1:0-6647 GCA_965602975.1 uncultured Gammaproteobacteria bacterium
AATCAAAGCGTGACCTAAGTCACATAATATAAATATATCTCAAATACCCAGATAACGCCAGTAAAACTCAATATTGATAGAAATCTTATTACAGTGTATACCCCTCTATAGAGTGCATTATTCTCCCAAGCCATGCCCTGCGCATCCCTCATTTGGGTAATATATCACTAAAAAACGTGAATTTTTACCAACTTTACAAGAATCATATTCCTAAAATATGGTTTTTCTCTTAAAGCGTAAGTAGAGAGTACAAAGAGACACCATTGTCGAACTGAAGTTCAACCTACCGTCCAGAGGGCAGAGAGGTAATATATCCACCCTCCATTATCCAAAATGAAGTTGTAGGCAGGATTTTAACCCAACAGACTTCATCACATAGAACTCGGCTATAAAAATATCAGCGCTCTCGTAGTGCCTGCTGCTGCGCCTTGATCAGCGGCTTCAGAAGATAGTCTAGTACACTTTTTTCACCGGTTATAACATCCACCGTTGTCACCATACCCGGAATTATCGGTAATTTTTTTCCATCTCTACTAGTAAGGTCGTTGCTCTCGGTACGAACTACCACCTTATAGTAGGCATCACCCTGCTCATCCAGGATAGTATCAGCACTGATCCGTTCTACTTTTCCAGGCAGCCCACCATAAATAGAGAAATCGTAGGCAGTAAACTTTACCATCGCATCCTGTTCCGGACGCAAGAAGGCTATATCGGCCGGCCGCACCCGCGTTTCAATCCGTAAATTATCCTCTATCGGTATGATCTCCATAAGGTCTGCCCCAGGCTTTATCACACCACCAACAGTACGGATCTTCAGCTCCTTCACTACCCCTTTGACCGGCGAGCGCACCTCAGTACGTGCAACCCGGTCTCTAGCCGCAGTAATCGACTCCTTAACGGTCTGTAACTCGGCACGACGTTGGGAGAGTTCTCCCAAAATGCCAGTTTTCTGGTTCTGCCGCTTCTCCTCTACCCGCTGCTTCGCCTCTGCGATGGCCGCTGCGGCGCGCGGTAGTGCCAATTTTGACGCACTGATATCCCCTTTAAGATCATTGATTTCCCGCCGCAACTGAAGCAATTTTACTTTAGCTACAATCTTCTTCTTCACCAGCGGTGCAGTAATATCCAGCTCCTCTTTAGCGATACTAAGACTCTCCTCTGCCTGACCTATCTTGCTAATCAACTCCTCTCTCTCCTGCTCCCTCTGCTCCAACTGCTGCTGCAAGATGGCTACCTGTGACTCAAGCTCGGCCTGCCTGGCACCATATAGTGCCTGCTGATCTGCAACCACCCCATCATGCTCCTGCCGCATATCATCAGAGTAGACCAGCGGTTTATCATCTGCCTCCGCCTGCAACCGCTGAATCTCACCCTCCAGATTAGAGTGGCGCGCCTGCAGCTCACCAAAACTGGCGGCGTGGCCGGTATCATCGATTCGCAGAACTATAGCTCCAGCCTCAACGAAACCTCCCTCCTGCACCAACACCTCTTTCAGGATGCCACCCTCCAGGTTCTGAATCACCTGCACCTGAGAGGATGGGATCACCTTACCATTGGCATGAGTCACCTCATCGACAATAGCCAGTTTTGCCCAGATTAAAGCCACAATAAAAAATAGCACTACAGCGAATAGCAGAATCCTGGAGCGTGGATCGACCCCCTGCACTATGGCAGCATCCACCTCGGGGGCAAAATCGGCATCCGACCACTCTCTCTGTAGACTCATCCCTTCGTCTCCTGCGACATACTGGCCTTGGTAGCTGCTGCTGCCATATTCATAACCACCTCACGTGGCTGATCCTTGACGATACCCCCATCGCCAAGGATGATAATCCTATCCACCAGAGAGAGCAGGGTCGGACGGTGGGTTATCAGAATCATGGTTCTATGCCCCAACGCCTCTCCCAGACGCTGCATAAACGCCTTCTCTGACGGCATATCCATCATGCTGGTGGGCTCATCCATCAGCAGTATTTGTGGATTAGAGAGTAACGCCCGTGCCAAACCTATCGCCTGACGCTGCCCACCTGAGAGTGCCTGCCCACGCTCCCCAACTACCCAGTCATAACCCTGAGGGTGGCGCGAGACAAAACCATGTACCCCAGCCAGCTTCGATGCCCGTAAAATCATGGCATCATCGGCAAAGTTAGCACCGATCGCTATATTCTCACGCACACTCCCCTGAAACAGGATTACCTCCTGCATTACCATACCTATGTTAGAACGGACATCAGATGGATCGATCTGCCGCAGATCGGTACTATCCAACAGCACAGCCCCATCACTCGGCTCATAGAGACCGGCAATCAGGCGAGCGATCGTAGTCTTACCAGATCCTACCGGGCCGATCATAGCCACCTTCTCACCCGGCTTGATCTGAAAAGAGACCTTGTTTATGGCCGCCACCTCAGAACCAGGATATGAAAAAGAGACCTCCTTGAACTCAATATCTCCCTCTATCTTTGGGCGGCTAAGAAACCGCTTACCACCACCACGCTCTACCGGTAGCTGCATGATCTCATTTAACGATTTCAGCGCCTCCATCGCCTGGTTATAGCGACTAAGCAGCCCTGCAATCTGCCCCAGTGGTGCCATACTGCGACCAGCAATAATGGTACAGGCTATAAGGGCACCGATGCTCATCTCGCCCTTGATGATCTGATATACCCCGAGCAGAATAACCCCTACCGTTACCAACTGCATCACCATCTGAGAGAAGTTTATGCCAGTCGAAGCGACCAGACGCACCCCCAGACTGGTCTTGGCTGCACGCCCAACAAAACGCTCCCAATCTCGCTGCATCCTACTCTCTGCACCCAACGCCTTGACCGTCTCTAGAGCTCCAATAGTCTCTAGAATCACCCCATGTTTCTGCGATTTTTGATCCACCTCCTGGCTGATCGCATTACGCAGAGGGCGTTGCAATACCACTCCTGTAAGCAGCACCAGCGGTACCGCTAAAGCTGGTGCCAACACCACTATGCCACCGATCATGTAGATGACCAGCAGAAAGAGAAGAATAAATGGAAGATCGACCAGTGCAATCACTGCAGCAGAGCTAAAAAACTCCCGCAGCGACTCAAACTCACGCAGACGGTTAGCAAAGGAACCTGATGATTGTGGACAGGCGTGAAGCTTGATATTCAGCACCTGCTCAAAGATGCGACTAGAGAGCAGCACATCTGCCCGTTTGCCGGCACTATCTACAAAATAGGCTCGTAGAGTTTTCAATATAAAATCAAACAAAATCACCAGAGCGACACCGATAGCCAACACCCACAGGGTCTCCTCTGCATGGTTGGGCACTACCCGGTCATATACATTCATCACGAATAGAGGACTGGCCAGAGCAAAGGTGTTGATCAATACCGCAGCAAGCAACACCTGTGCATAAGTTCTCCAGAACTGTTTCAGAGTACCCCAGAACCAGGAGCCAACGTGCTGTTTCTGTTCCTCCTGCTCCACTCGGTGTGTAGAGTCAAACTCCGGTTTGATAAATATAGTGTAGCCGCTATACAGCTCCTCCAGTTCAGCCATCAATATCCGATCTACTCCACCACCAGAGTGCGGAAAGAGAAGCTCAGCATACTCTCGCCCCTTCTCCCTAAAACGCCGCATCAGAATACAGGCATCTCGCCCTTTGAGTAGCAGTACCACTGGCAGTACCATCTTGGGAATAGCCCGCAGATTACGCGATGTGACCCGTGCAGTTAAACCGGCCCTCACCGCAGCCCGTACAAACAGATCCGGGGACATCCGCCCATCTTCCAGTGGTAACCCGGCGCGCAGTGCATTGATGGTGTAGGGACGACCATAGTGCTTGGTCAGCGCTACCAGCGCACCCAAAAGTGGATCTTCCGCCTCGTTATCGATATCAGCAACGGACAGCGACCACTGGTCCTGCTCAGTAGCAGCCCCATCTCTATCTACCGACTCTTTTTTATTGTCTGGTTTGGATGACATATATACTTGCTCTAGCTATGCATCAGAGCCGCGGGGCCGGTCAACACCTTCTTGATCAATCCAGCCTGACGCTTGGTATCTGTTTTGGTGAAGACCGATTTCAACTGAGCACGAACGGTGTGTATAGTAACATCCCGTTGCTGCGCAATCTCTGCTAGAGTCTCTCCCTGCACCAACCCCAATAGCAGCGCCGCTTCAGACTCACTTAAGCTATAGACTCGTCTAATCGCCTCAGCCGAAATCTCAAAAAAACCGCCACCACTATCTATAAATAGAGCTACCCCTTGCTGCTCTACCCGACTTCCAACCGGTACTGCCAGAAGATTTATAGGAGCACCATTACTACCATGAACCTGTAGCATATAGCTCCCCTCCTGCTCACTATCTGACTCATCTGATACCTCGCGAATTAGCCGATGCAGAGCGGCACTATCATCCCTATTCCGCACACAGCAACTTCTCTCTTTAGATATATATAGCCCATCATCACCAGCACAGATCTGCTTGGCCAATGCATTCATAAATAGAACCTTGGAATCACGATCAGCCAACAGCACCCCGAATGGAAGACCATCCAGTGCATATAGTGCCTGTTGCTCTGCCTCAGCGACCACACTCTTACCACCATCCTCTTGGCTATGATTACGTCTGAATCTGGTCACTGCTGCAAGCAGGGCGTGTTGCAATCTGGAGCCACTATACTCACGACTGGGGATAACCTCTTCCACTCCCCAACGTAACAGTTTGACTGCAAATAGTGGATCAAAGGTTGGCACCACAACTACCACAGGAATATCCCTAACGACACCATCCGGCAAACCAAATTGCTTGATGCTATCACTGCGATTTATATCCAAAAAGAGTAGCAGTAGATCATAATCTTGTAGCGACTTACGAGAGAGAGCAACATGGCTACCAGAGAGCGACCGCTCGAAACGAAAAGCCAGACAATCGCTATCGCCAGGTAGTGGCAATCCGGCATCCGGTAGTTCACCGAAACAGAGAACCCGCATATCTTTGTGGTCACCCACAGGATCTGTTGTCACCACTTGTGCCTCTGCTGTTGTCAACCGATCCTCCCGCTAGTGATTACCATCACCACCACTATTATCGACAGTTACAGGGGATACTTGAGGAGCTTGCAAGAAGTAGAGTCCGGTAAAAACAGCCAGACACTAGAAGAGAAGCAGCTAACGGAGTGGTAGTAAAAGTAAATCCGAATTCCAGGTAAAACCAGGCATGACGAACATATACAAAACTACCGTAACATCTCTTCTCTATTCTCTATTCTCTAGTCTATCTGTAGCCTCTACCGGCAACTCAATTCCCATGGTCTCGATGATCTTGCCCATGCTAGCGATCAGCAAATATCTAGCATAGAGTGCGGAACTCTCAGCAGAGATGAGTTTGGAGCGAGCGATAAACATCTCATTCTCCGAATCCAGCAGATCGAGAAGATCTCTCTGACCCACATTGAACTCTTCTCGGTACACCTCCACCACCTGCCCATTAGCAAGAACCTGACTCTGACGACTCTCTACCTCGCTATTTTGATGCTGCATGCTGCTCCAAGCACGACGCACAGACTCCTCTATCTCACGTCTAATCTGGGCTACTGTATGCATACTTTTACTGTGGCGCTGAGCTGCTGCCTTCTTTGCATTGGAGTCAGAACCACCACGATACAGATTCCATTTCATCCGTACCATTGCTGTCATATCACGGTTATGTCCACGGACACCATCCAGATTGTCATGATCAGTAGCTGCCAACTCAAGATAGAGGTTGGGATACATCCCTGAACTTGCTGCCCTTGCCCTCTCCTTACTAGCATCCATCTGCGCGATAGCCCGGTTTATTACCGGATTGTGATCATTGGCAGTAGCCACCGCTACATCGACATTTTCCGGCAGTAGTCCATCATCAAACCCTGGCATGACCAGACCACCAGGCATCTTACCAACCAGTCGATTAAAACTAATTCGGGCTTGATCAAGATCAGTTTTTATTTCAGTTATACGCGCCGTTGCCTCAGCCAACCTGGTTCTAGCCTGCTCCTTATCGCCAACCCCGGACTGCCCTGCATCTACCCGCTCACTTACATTGCCTAAGATCTTTTTATGCACCTTCAGGTTATCTTCGGAGAGCTGTAGGATCTTCTCATGCCGCAACACATTGATATAGGCAAAGGCCACATCTGAACCGATGGTCTCTGCAACATCCCGAATATGGTAGCCAGCACCACGTAGTAGTGCCTTCTGTTCATCTATATCCGCCTCTCGATCAAAACCATCAAAAATGGTCTCTACTATGGAGATCTTACGCTCTCTACGAGTCAACCAACGACTATGGCCAAACCCATTAGCTCTGGTTGTAGGGTTATCTGACCTTTCACGACCATAGGCCGCTTCCAGATCGACGGATGGGAGATAACGAGAGCGACCATTGGCCAGGTCAGCCTCTATTGCCCGGCTCTCATGCCGACCCTGTTGTATGGTTGGATAGTGGGTAACCGCCTCTTGTACCGCCTCGTGCAGGGTCTGTGCCAACAGAGAAGATGAGCCTAGTAGCAAGACCACTACGAACAGCGTGGCCACTCTATTAGCCCAACCATTCCCAAAACCATCCCCAAACGTAGCCTCTATCTTCATTTAATCAAGCCTCTAGATCTGAGAAAACGTGAA
>CBFDBF010000094.1:0-6626 GCA_965602975.1 uncultured Gammaproteobacteria bacterium
GCTCATGGCTCCGGGCTTTTTACACGAGGCCAGACTCAAAGCCTGGCTGCAACCACACTCGGCACAGGCGCTGATGAACAGAAGATCGACGCGCTTGAAGGAGAAGCTTTTAAGACATTTATGCTGCACTATAATTTCCCCCCATTCTGTGTTGGTGAGACTGGTCGGGTGGGTACTCCCAAGCGGCGCGAGATCGGCCATGGCCGTCTGGCTAAGCGCGGTATTCTTGCCTGTATGCCTAATATGGAGGATTTCCCATATTCGATCCGTGTGGTCTCTGAGATCACTGAATCTAACGGCTCATCCTCTATGGCCTCGGTCTGTGGTACTAGTCTGGCACTGATGGATGCCGGGGTGCCGCTAAAGGCACCGGTGGCTGGGGTAGCCATGGGGCTGATTAAAGAGGATGACAAGTTTGCGGTATCAACTGATATCCTGGGTGATGAGGATCATCTTGGTGATATGGACTTCAAAGTGGCCGGTACCACTAGTGGTATCAATGCTTTGCAGATGGATATCAAGATCCAGGGTATTACCAAAGAGATCATGGAGATTGCCCTGGCGCAGGCCAAAGATGGACGCATACATATCCTTGAGGAGATGGGTAAGAGCATCTCTGCGCATCGGGAAGAGATGTCAGAGCACGCCCCACGTATTATCTCTCTAAAGATTGACCCGGACAAGATCCGTGATGTCATCGGTAAGGGTGGAGTTACTATCCGCTCAATCACCGAAGAGACCGGGGCTACCGTCGATGTAAACGATGAGGGGATAGTAAAGATCTTCTCGGTAGATAAAGCGGCGGGAGAGGAGGCACTAAAACGTGTCAAGCTGGTTACTGCCGATGTAGAGGTGGGCGCAATTTATGATGGTAAAGTGGCTCGCCTGATGGATTTTGGTGCCTTTGTCACTATCCTGCCGGGCAAAGATGGCCTAGTACATATATCTCAAATCTGCGAAGAGCGGGTGGAGAAGGTTAGTGACAAACTGGCCGAGGGTGATGCCATAAGAGTAAAAGTTCTTGAGGTGGATAAGCAGGGTCGTGTTCGTCTCAGCATGAAGGCGGTGCAAGAGGGCGAATAGTGCCATAATGCATCATCTTTAGCAGTGAGTTTAAAGGGGCCTCCGGGCCCCTTTTTTATGCCGAGAAAAAAGAAGAGTATTATTATATAAGCGTATGTTTATAAAGCATTAAAGTGGCCTGTATCGAGGGTGTATGCTATAACCTTTCTCAGTATTGATTGGTTAAGATAATTAAATTAACTGTAGGGGGAGTTTATGCGTAAGCAACATGTACTATCTATAGCTATGGCGGCCTGTCTAGTGATTCCAAGCGTTAGCTTGGCTACCAACGGCTATTTTTCACACGGCTACGGTACTAAAAGTAAAGGTATGGGCGGTACTGGCGTTGCCATGCCACAAGACGCCCTGGCTGCTGCCACTAACCCGGCGGGTAGTGTTTGGGTAGGAGATCGTATCGATTTGGGTATGGCTATTTTTTCTCCCGATCGTGAATACAGTGTTGCCGGTGGACCCAGCCCTCCTCCTGCTTTTGGCCTTATGCCTGGTAGCTATGATAGTGGCAAAAACCTATTTGCTATCCCTCACTTTGGCTGGAATACCATGCTTGATGAGAATAGTTCATTCGGGGTCTCTGTCTATGGTAATGGTGGTATGAATACCGAATATTCGAGTGGTGCTTTCCCCATGAATGGTCCCTTTTATGGTGGTACCACCGGTGTTGATTTGATGCAGCTATTTGCCAATATTAACTATGCTCGCAAGTTTAGTGACAGAGCCTCTTGGGGTGTCGGTCTTATTCTGGCGGCACAGCGATTTGAGGCGCGTGGGCTGTCAAGTTTTGCCCCCTTCGTAGCTGATGGTGTGGCTGATGATTTGACTGATAACAGGTTTGACTACTCCTATGGTGCAGGTATCAAGGTTGGAGTACAGGGTGATGTGACCGACTGGCTTACCTTGGGAGCGAGCTACCAGACAAAAACCAGGATGACAGAGTTTGACCGGTACAGTGATCTTTTTGCCGAGGGTGGCGATTTTGATATTCCACCTACCGCAACCATTGGATTGACCGTAAGGCCGGCAGCAGGTCACGCAGTAAGTTTTGATGTTCAGCGTATATGGTATAGTGATATAGCATCTATCAGTAACCCTATGTCCAACCTTACTGCTGGGTGTATGGTTGGTACGACAGCGAACTGTCTCGGCGGCAGTGATGGTGTCGGCTTTGGCTGGGATGACATGACTGTCTTCAAGCTAGGTTGGCAGTGGCAGATGCGCGATGATTTCGCCCTGCGTCTGGGCTGGAGCCATGCCAAACAGCCTATCGGTAGCTCTGAGGTTATGTTTAATATACTCGCCCCAGGTGTGATGGAGAACCACTACACTGTCGGCTTTACCGCCATTCCATCTAAAGGGCATGAGTTAAACTTTGCAGCTATGTACGCCCCTAGTGTCTCTGTCGATGGTCCCAATCCTCTGGATCCAGCGCAAACTATCGAGCTGGAGATGGAGCAATGGGAGGTTGAGTTAAGCTGGGCTTGGGTGTTTTGATTATATGACTTGATGTATAAGAAACCGCCTGCGGGCGGTTTTTTATTGCCTCTCTTGCTGACCATAGAGGCTGGCGTAGAGTCCATCACCTCGTAGTAGTTCGGAGTGGCTGCCATCTTCTACGATGCGGCCATCTTCAAACACCAGTGCGCGGTCGGCCTGTTTCACCGCGCTCAGGCGGTGGGCGATTATGAGCGTGGTACGGTCATTTAGAAACTCATGCATGGCGGAGTGCAGCTTCGCCTCAATGGTGCTATCCAGGGCTGAGGTGGCCTCATCCAGGATGACTACTTTGGGGTTACTTAGAACCATACGTGCCACTGCCAGCCGTTGTCGTTGCCCCCCGGATAGTCTGATGCCATCCCGCCCTATCAGGGTATCCAATTGATCTGGAAGCCCCTCTATTACTCCATCTAACTGGGCTATCTGCAGTGCTTGCCATAGCTGCTCATCTCTATACTCCAGTCCTAAAGTAAGATTCATTCGCACGCTGTCGTTGAACAGTGCCGGGTGCTGTAGCACTGTTGCCACATTACTGCGTACTACGTCCATGCCGATCTGGGATACCGGAACAGAATCAAAATAGATCTCTCCTGAGGTTGGCGGATACAGCCCTAACAGTACCTGTACCAGGGTGGTTTTGCCGCCGCCGCTGGCTCCAACCAGTGCCACCTTTTCACTCCGTTGGATATTGAGGGAGATGTCGTTAAGGATCAGCGGTCCGTCACCGTAACGAAAACAGAGATGCTCCATCTGGATGGATACCGTGGGGTGTCCAGCAAACGGATCTTTTAGGTGCGGGTAGTCTGGCTCCAGCTTGATCACAAACAGCCGGTTGAGCCGCTCCAGGGCGGCGTGGGCCCCATTGTAGGAGTACTGGATCGCCAGCACCTCCTGCACTGGCCCCATCATGAACCAGAGGTAGGAGAATACCGCCATCATCTGGCCGATGGTGAGATCAGAGAAGAGCACCATCAGCATGCTGACTGCACGGAAGATATCGAAGCCGAACATGAAAACGGTAAAGGAGAGGCGCTGTGCGGCATCACTTTTCCAGGCGAATGCGGTGGAGTGGTGGCAGATATTCTCAGCCTTGTTGATTATACGGGAGATGTAGTGTTGCTCTCGATTACTGGCACGGATCTGTTGGATCGCATCCAGGGTCTCTGCCAACGACTCCTGGAACAGTTGATAGGCGCTGTTTTCCCGTTTTTTTAGTGCTTTAACTTTGTGTCCAAACAGGGTGGTGACATAGATGACCAGTGGATTCAGTAGCAGGATGAATAGAGCCAGTTGCCAGTTCATCCAGAGCAGGATTACAGCAGTGCCTATGATGCTGAGGATTGCCACTAGAAACTTGCTGGTGGCTACGCCGATAAATCTGTCCACGGCATCTATATCGGTAACCAGATGGGAGGCAACGGTACCACTACCTAGGGTCTCATACTCTGCCATAGAGACCCGCTCCAGCCGCCGTAAAAGATTGTGGCGGATACGGAAGGTGACCTCTTTGGAGATGGTGGTGAACTGCCGCATCTGCCAGACCCCAAGTATCAGCGAGATAAGTCGTAGCATCAGGGTCAACAGGAGGATAGATAGAATGTAGAGCACGGGCCCATGCCAACTCGCAGGGAATATGCTGTTTATCAACTCCACCGAGCGTCCTGGCTGGTGCAGCAGCACCTCATCTACCAGCAGCGGTATAAGTAGTGGGATCGGCACACTGAACATAGCCCCCAGGATGGCTATAAGATTGGCTGAGATCAGCTCCTGTCGGTGCTGTAGCACCATGTCGGTCAGCTCTCGCCAGCTATATTTAGCTGAGCGTAGTGGTTTTTGTAATGTGGTCATATCTGTCTGCTTCAGGTTTAATTTGTCAGTGGTTGCAGTATCATATGGGTTTATATTATCAGCCATTCAGAGGAAAAGTGATGAATCGAGCAAAACAGATGGCATATTCGCTTGTGGGCGCAGCTCTATTTTTAGCTGCCGGTGTGGTATCTGCTGAGGTTTTATTTGAGGGGCCACAGGTTCAGGGTGGTCTATTGCAGGGGAGTGCCGCTGTAGGTTCAAAGGTAAAAGTGGATGGAAGGTCGGTAAAGCTCTCTCCGGAGGGTCTGTTTCTGGTTGGTTTTGGGCGTGATTATGGGCTGGAGAGCAGGGTGGTTGTGACCTCCCCAGATGGTGTTAGAGAGAGTGTGGTATTGCAGGTTGAGAGGAGGGATTATGACATTCAGCATATCGATGGCCTGCCTAAACGCAAGGTGGCACCCAATGCGGATGATATGAAGCGTATCCGCAAAGAGGGTAGCTTGGTAGCCCAGGGACGGCGGCGTAATGATTCCCGCACCGATTTTCTGAGTGGTTGGATCTGGCCTGCCACTGGGGTTATCTCCGGGGTCTATGGTAGCCAGAGGGTACTCAATGGCAAGCCGCGTCGCCCCCACTTTGGGGTGGATATTGCTGCTCCTACTGGTACTCCTGTAGTGGCTCCAGCCGATGGCGTGGTGACCATGGTGCACCACGATATGTTCTTCTCTGGCGGTACTCTTATCGTTGATCATGGACACCGTCTCACCTCATCATTTTTGCATTTGAGCAAGATTCTGGTTGTGGAGGGGGCACAGGTAAAGAGAGGAGATGTTATCGCTGAGATCGGTGCGACTGGTCGGGTCACTGGGGCACATCTAGATTGGCGCATGAATTGGGGCAAGGAGCGTATCGACCCGCAGCTGCTGGTGCCGCCGATGGTGGTTAAATCGGATACTGGTTATTAGAATTGGATCTGATGCTAGTGGCGCTTACGTAAGCTATAGGTAGCTGTAGGTAGCTGTCATTTCGGCGTATGCATAGATCTAGTGAGGGATAGGGAGATCGTCACATGTGATTTTAGTCACACTGTAGTATAATAGTTAATGGTATGCTTCCAAAGTTGATGCTATTGTGTTGAAAGTAAAGTAAATTTGGAGATGTGTAAATGAATAGGGTAATACTAATCATTGTCTTGGGTATGGTCACTGTTGTATTACCAGCTCAGGCGGATGATATCTTGCAGGTCTATGAGTTGGCACTGGAGAATGATGCCCAGCTCAGAGCTGCTAGAGCCGATAGGAACTCGGCTATGGAGGCCAAGCCACAGGCGCGTGCGCTACTGCTGCCCAATCTGTCGCTGTCGGCAGGGGCCAACCGTATCCACAATAGTAGCGAGAACGCAGTCGCCGGCAATACAGATAGCCGCTACACCACCAAGAGTGCCAGTCTGAATTTGACTCAGCCAATCATTAGGGTTGATTACTGGATGAAGCTCGGCCAGGCAGATGCGCAGGTAGCTAAGGCTGGGCTAGAGTTTGCGGCAGCGGAGCAGGAACTTATCGTGCGGGTGGCGCAGGCCTATTTCGATCGCCTCTCAGCGCAGGATAGCCTGGAGTTTGCTCGAGCCGAGACTACCGCTATCTCGCGTCAGTTGGATCAGGCAAAACAGCGGTTTGATGTCGGCCTTATTGCGATCACATCGGTGCATGAAGCGCAGGCCGCCTATGACCAGTCACGAGCCGATCTGGTTGCGGCAGAGAATGAACTGGATAATTCCAAGGAGGCGCTACGTGAGATCGTCAAGGATAAGATGCCGACACTATCTGTGTTGACTGCAAATCTGCCTATGAGTCCTCCCAAGCCGGCGGATATTGAGCAGTGGAGCAGCTCTGCACAGCAGCAGAATCTAGCTATTCGAGCAGCGGTGAAAGATCAGGCGATTGCCCGTAAGGAGGTCTCTGTACAGCGTGCTGGGCATCTGCCTAATCTGGATCTGGTGGGCTCCCATACCGTTAGTCGTACCAACCGGACCACTGGAACCGACAGCGATAGTTCCAGTATTGGGCTGCAGCTTAATCTGCCACTGTTCGCCGGAGGTGGTGTGCTCTCTCGTAGTCGTGAGGCTAGATATAATCTTGAAGCAGTGCAGGAGAGGTTGGATGTTCAGCGGCGTGCGGTGGAGCGACAGGTGCGTAATGCCTATCGTGGTGTGCTAGCCAGTATCAGTCAGGTCGAGGCGCTTA
>CBFDBF010000095.1:0-6597 GCA_965602975.1 uncultured Gammaproteobacteria bacterium
CTCCCCGCCTAGGCTTCCATTCCCAGCTAACGCCATTCACCTACATCCCTGTAGGCGTCCTCTACTTATAGGGGAGGGAGTCAATCGTATTGATCAGGGGTTCTTTTAGTTAGGTGCATGCCATAGCCCCGATAGAGTAGTGCTGTTATTAGATTTAGGGCTCTGTTGTGATGCGGTTTCTGTCTGGCTGTTGCTATCACTCTGACGTGCGATGATTTGAGAGGCAGCGACCAGACGTATATCTGTCCCCTCCAGTTTTTTTATCTCAGCCGCCAGTACTAGCATGGTCTCTCTATGGGGGTGGGCTATACCGATGGCATAGCCGTGGCGGCGTGCTCGGTGGAGTAGTTGCTGGAACTGTTTGCGGATAGCGGCGGGGTTGGGTTGGTTGTCGAGAAATACACTACGCCGTGCCGTGGGGATGGAGTGCTCGCGTGCGGTCTGTTCGGCTACGGTCTGTTTGGTGGTGCGGCTGTCGATAAAGAAGAGATTGCCGTGCTCGTGCATTCCCTGCATCAACCAGCTCATAGCGCCGGGGTGGCGGGTCAGCAGGCTCCCCATGTGGTTATTGAGTCCAGCAACATGGGGAATAGAGGCTAAATTTTTCTGTAGGGTGGAGATAAAAAGTTGCTCGGTCATATGCAGGGTGAGGCCACCTGGTCCTAGTTCATTACCGGTGTGCGACTCCATAGGTAGATGGAGCATAATCTCTTTACCCTGGGCGTAGGCACGCTCTGCCTGGTCGTGGGCGTGGGTGGTGTGGGGCAGAAACGCCAGAGTTACCGGCCCTGGCAGATTGATGGCGGCCTCGCCTATCTGCCTGTGGTTGCCCAGATCATCGATAACTATGGCGATGGTGGACTGCTGGTCGCTATCCTCTGCCAGCATAGTTGTGGCGCAGAGGCTCAGTGCTGTCAGCAGAATGATCTGAAGCCAGTAGTGGAGAGAGGCTTTAACCACGATTGCCCAGCAGGTGTAGCCCTTTGAGTAGATTGAGAGCTTCGTAGAGTTGATAATCCTCCTCTGCTAGTGGTGGCTCGTCTGCTGTTTGGCCGTTATCTTTTTTCCCCTTTTGATCTTCTCGGTTCTCTAGATGGTGTGCCAGGTCTGACTCTTTGAGGGGACCTTTTTGGCTGCTCTCTACCACCTCTACTGATAGCTGCTCCAGTTCGATGTCGGGGCTTATCCCTTCAGCCTGAATGGAGCGGCCGGATGGGGTGTAGTAGAGCGCAGTAGTCAGCTTTACCGCCGCCCCACGGGTGACCGGTAGTACCGACTGTACTGAGCCTTTGCCAAAGGTCTGGGTTCCCATGATGAGTGCTCGTTGGTGATCCTGTAGTGCTCCGGCTACAATTTCAGAGGCGGAGGCAGAGCCGCCATTTACTAGCACCACCATAGGCGCACCGTTCAGCAGGTCGTCCGGTTTGGCACCGTATGTCAGCTGCTTCCCCTCTTCGCGTCCTTTGGTATAGACGATTGTGCCGCGTGGCAGGAAGGCATCACTTACCGTTACTGCGCTGTTGAGAATTCCGCCGGGGTTGTTTCTTAGATCTAGTATCAAGCCTTTAAGCGGTTGCGAGTCGGATTGCAGTTTTTTGAGATGGCTGCGCATATCGGTGGTGGTACGGGATTGGAATTGGGATATCCGCAGGTAGCCAAATCCAGGCTCTAGCAGGCGACTCTTGACGCTCTTCACCTTTATCTCGGCGCGGGCTATGGTGATCTCCAGTGGTCGTCTGACCCCATCCCGGATGATGGTCAGGGTGATCTCGCTGCCTGGCTCGCCCCGCATAATAGCCACTGCATCGGAGAGGCTCATCCCACTGACCGGTTTCTCATCAAGGCGGGTGATCAGATCGCCCGCCTTGATCCCTGCACGCTGGGCCGGGGTGTCATCGATGGGGGCTATAATCTTGATGAAGCCATCTTCTATCTCTACTTTGATTCCAAGGCCGCCAAATTTTCCACTGGTTCCGACCTGTAACTCTCGATACTCCTCAGCATTCAGGTAGCTGGAGTGGGGGTCGAGTCCGGAGAGCATTCCGCGGATGGCGTGCTCTAGCAGGACGGTATCATCCACTGGGTCGACATAGTTCTGTTTGATTCGCCCAAAGATCTCGGCAAAGGCGCGAAGCTCATCTAGCGGTACGCTCTCCTGTTGAGGTTTTGTCGCTGTTTTAGCAGAGAGCGGCCCCCATAGAGATATGCCTATTACTAGAGATAAGATTAGATATAGCTTGCGGTTCATGCCTCTGCTCCTACAGTTCTGTTTCCGCGTAGTGGTCGACACCAACTTCCCGGATTTACTGGACGCCCCTTGCGTCGTACTTCGAAATATACTCCGGTGGTGGCACGACCTCCACTCTGGCCTACGGTTGCTACCGCTTCATTGGTTGTTACCCACTCGCCTAACTCTTTAAGTATGGCTTGGTTGTGGCCATAGAGGGTCATATAGCCACCACCGTGATCGATAATTAAGAGTAGGCCAAAGCCGCGCATCCAGTCAGCAAATACCACCCGTCCATGGTATACCGCCCGCACCTCCTTGCCTTCGGGTGCCGCTATAAGTACTCCATCCCACTTGAGGCCGCTCTTTTTGCGTACTCCAAAACGGACCGCCATGCGTCCCGCTGTTGGCCACTGCATCTTGCCTTTAGCAGTATGGAACGGTTTCTGGTTGATTGTGTCAAGCGCAACCGCTGCCTGTTTGCGTAGCTGTTTTAGCAGTTGGACCAGCTGAGCTGCATTCTGCTGTAGGGAGTCTATCTCACTCCCCTTGCCTTCGATATCTACATTTAGTGCAGACATCACCTCATGGCGTCCTGCGTCGGCCAGCTCTAGACGCTGCTTCTCTAACTCTTTCTGCTGGCGTATCTTTAGCAGACGACGATCTTCAACTGTAATACTCTGCTCTACTTTGTGTAATCTCTGCAGGTTCTGGTTGATCTCCTCCAGCTGCTTGATGCGCGATCTATTTAGATAGTTATAGTAGACCATAAGGCGGCTGACAGTTGCTGGATCTTGCTGGTTAAGCAGCATTTTGACCTGCTCCTGTCGCCCGATGGCATAGGCGGAGCGTACCTGTAGCCGTAGCGCTTTACGTTGTAGCTGTAGTAGCTGTCTGCTCTCTTTACGCTCCTGTTGCAGGGTAACCAGCCGTCCGCGCTGTATCTGCATCTGTCCCTTTATCTGGCGCAGCCCTTTTGCCAGCTTGCCTATCTTACGCTCGGTTGATGCCAGCTCCTGGAGTAGACGTTGCCGTTTCTGCTGGTCTGATTGGAGCGAAGAGTGTATTTTGCTTATACGCTGTTGTAGCTGTGCCAACTGCTCTTTTGCCACTCCAATCTTGTCGTCAGAGGCGGTGGCTGCAAGCGACCATGGCAGCAACATCAGGGCTACCAGCACGACCCTCCAACTGCTATATACCATCAGGCGACTGCATTGACAAAATATAGTAGGGGTTGGCCAGACATCTCTACCGGTTGCTCCAGCCCCATTATCTGTAAGATAGTTGGTGCTATATCACACAGTGCCCCATGCTCCTGGAGTTGTGCTGGTCGTCCCACATAGATCAAGGGCACCGGATTGCTGGTGTGGGCAGTGTGGGCCTGACCTGTAGTGCGGTCTACCATCTGTTCAGCATTGCCATGGTCGGCGGTGATTAGTAGCTCTACCTCGTTTTGCTCTACCGCCTCCAAGATGCGCCCCAGACTCTGGTCAATCGCTTCAATAGCGGCAACTGCTGCTGCATATTTGCCGGTATGGCCCACCATATCGGCATTGGCAAAGTTGCAGATTATGGTGTCATAGCTGCTGTTATCGATTGCGGCGACCAGTTTATCTGTAACCTCGACTACACTCATCTCAGGCTGCAGGTCGTAGGTTGCAATCTTGGGTGAGGGGATCAGGATGCGCTCCTCTCCGGCAAATGGCTGTTCGCGTCCGCCGTTGAAGAAGAAGGTTACATGGGCATATTTTTCGGTCTCTGCCAGGCGTAGTTGGCGCAGCTCTAGCTGGGCCAGGTGCTGCCCCAATACATTGCGCAGACTGGTTGGGGGAAATGCGGCCTGGATGTCGAACTCCTGGTTATATTCGGTCAGGCTGACATAAGCGGAGAGCTTGGGCAGTCGCTGCCGCTCGAAGCCGTCAAACTCTGGTTCGATAAAGGCACGGGTAAGTTCACGTGCTCGATCTGAGCGGTAGTTCATGCATATAACGCTGTCACCATCCTCTATCGGGGCGGGTCTGCCCACTCTGGTGGCTTGTACGAATTCATCGCTCTCATCTCGGTCGTAGGCTAGTTGTAGGGCGGCTATGGCATCGTCTGCCTGGAACTCTGCTGTGCCATAGGTTAGTAGATCATAGGCGCTCTGCACTCGACTCCAGCGGTTGTCACGATCCATCGCGTAGTAGCGGCCGATGATAGAGGCGATACGACCTACGCCACTCTTATCTAGCACCTTCTGTAGCGCCTCCAGTGAAGGTGCGGCACTCTTTGGTGGCATATCGCGCCCATCCAGAAAGGGGTGTAGATAGATCCTCTCTGCACCCTGCGCTACTGCTAGTTGTACCATAGCGTGGATATGGGACTCATGGCTGTGGATGCCACCGGGTGAGAGTAGGCCACAGATATGTACGGCACCATCGGCGGCAACCGCCCGGTTTACTGCATCGACCAATACGCTGTTTTTGAGGAAGGAGCCATCGCTCACGGCCAGATTGATGCGGGTAAGCTCTTGATAGACTACCCGGCCTGCGCCTAGATTGAGATGCCCCACCTCAGAGTTGCCCATCTGTCCCACCGGTAGCCCCACCTCTGAGCCGGATGTGTCGATCAGAGTGTGTGGGCAGTGCTGCCAGAGACGGTCCCAGATCGGGGTGTTGGCAGCAGCAATGGCATTGAAATCACTGCTCTCACTATAGCCCCAGCCATCTAAAATCAGCAGTACGGCAGGTTTTTCGTCAGCACTCATCTATATGTATGCTCCAGTATAATCTCGTGTAATTTCTTGAGAAAACAGTCTATTAAACCACTTTCATCATCGATGAGCCAGAATCCGCTAATATTATATGGCTATTCACAATAGAGGGGAAAACAGAGTATTATTGTATTCACCTAAATTAATATACTAATGTCAGGTAGAAGGTATGGATCAGAAATTCGATAAGTCACCACAACCTCAACTGTTAGCGGCTTCGGGAATCGATGTTGCGAATGATGCCGAGGAGTTATTTGCCGGAGATGAAGATATCGCTCGCGCCTCACAGGCACTAAAAGCGATGTCGCATCCACTGCGGCTGAAGATTCTCTGTACCCTGGGTGACCAAGAGGTGAGCGTACAGGATATTGTTGAGAGTGTCGGCACTTCACAGAGCAATATATCTCAACATCTAGCCATCTTGCGTGATAAGGGGATTTTAGCTTCACGTAAAGATGCCAACCGGGTGTTTTATCGGGTTGGTGATGCACGTACTATGCAACTGGTGGTTATGATGCGTGATCTCTTCTGTCAGCAGCGTTAAGCCTCTACTATAGACAACCTACTAACAAGACAACTCCCATGGAACAATTAATTGAATTCGCTGGCAACCACATTGCCTTGGTCGCCGCACTGGTAGTAATTTCATCTCTACTGATTAAGAGCATGCTGGAGGAGTCATCTGGTGGCAAGGGGGTGGTGGGGCCGCAGCAGGCGACTGAGTTGATAAATCGAGAGGATGCAGTGGTGGTCGATCTGCGTCCGATGGCAGATTTTGCCAAGGGGCACATCCTCAACTCTATAAATATCCCTATGAGTAGTCTTAAGACTCAGATGGGTCAGTTGGAGAAGTATAAAGAGAGACCGGTTATCCTTAGCTGTAACTCCGGAGGACAATCGGCTACCGCTTGCAGACAGCTACGCAGCGATGGTTTTGAGCAGGTCTATAATCTGAAAGGTGGGCTGATGGCTTGGCAGAATAGTAATCTACCAGTTAGTCGTAAAAAGTAGTTATCCATCTAAATATTCTATCTATTTAACATAATTGAGAGAGAGACATGAGTGACGAACAGGCAGCCGCCCAGAGCGAAGATGAGCGTAACTTTGCTATTAAACGGATCTATACCAAGGACATCTCCTTTGAGACCCCGAACTCACCCGCCATATTTACCGATGAGTGGAGGCCGGAGACCAACCTTAATCTTAATACCGATATGAAGGAGCTGGGTGATGGCCACTATGAGGTGATCCTGTCGGTCACGGTCACCACCAAGATTGGGGAGAGGGTCGCTTTTCTGGTAGAGGTACAGCAGGCCGGAATCTTTCTGCTCCAGGGGTTTCCACAAAATGAGTTTGGGGCAATGGTGGGGGCTTACTGTCCCAACATACTCTTCCCTTATGTGCGTGAGGTGGTATCCGATCTGGTTATTAAAGGGAGCTTCCCGCAGTTGATACTGGCTCCAGTCAATTTTGATGCCCTCTATGCGCAACATCTACAGCAGGCGTCACAGCAGGATGATGGGGCAGACGAGACAACCACCCACTAGTGGAAACCTCTGTGCCACAGATTGCGGTGCTCGGAGCTGGCTCCTGGGGGACGGCGCTGGCTCTACTGCTG
>CBFDBF010000096.1:0-6566 GCA_965602975.1 uncultured Gammaproteobacteria bacterium
CAATCGACGTATGGGGCTGGCTCTGGCTAAGGGGATGACTATAGCTGCGGCAAAAGAGGAGATTGGGCAGGAGGTGGAGGGGGTAGGTACTGCTAAAGTGATCCAGCAGAAGGCCGCAGAGCTGGGTATCGACATGCCGATCACCAACCAGGTATATCAGGTGCTGCACCATGGTCTCGATCCAAAAAAGGCGGTACAGAATTTGTTGGATAGAGCGGCTAAAGCGGAGGTTTCTTAGCTGTAGGGTCGAAGTTTGATATATCAGCTAAATTTAGAACGGTGAGCTGAGTTCTAACCCGATAAACTTACTAGAAGATAATACAGACAGGGCATGCAGGAGGCGAGCCGCAGCACGCCTCCATGTGTTTATATCCCCTTCAACATTGAGCCAAGTGTTAGTAGTACGAATCCGCCAGTCACCAGCCAGAAAGCGTTGGCGGAGATAAAAGGTAGAGTGCCAAGCAGGGCACCAACAATACCCAAGACACCCAAAATAACAGCAATTAGCCAGACCACAAATGTAGGAGCACTTAGTTGCATCTTGAACCTCTCTTTGATTAAAGTTTGAGCAGGAAGAGACATCTCTAGCCGCAGATTGATTATACTGGAGTAGCACTGCTGTTCAAGCAGGTTTAGAGAGAGGCGACTGGTACGGTTACTGTCTTTAGTGGTGACCGGTTAAGAGGGTGGCATAAGGTATTAAGTAAACGAGATCCAGAGCATTCCTAAGCCGATAGTGATCAATATCAGCGGTACGATAATCGATGCCTCCCACCGCTTTTTGCTGGCGATCATGGCAGAGCCCTCATATCTGCGCCGAGTCAGCAGTGAGGCCATGGATATAACGATGAGCAGGCCACCTGCATAACCGCTGATATCTTTTAGCATGGCGATTTTTTCGCGGCTCACTCCAGAGACGCCGCCACCGATGGTGTTCAATTTGTTTCCCGCTACTGCTGGATCTATCATGCCTGTTATTAGCACTAGGGCGAACAGCAGCAGTGGCGGCAGATAGCGGGATATTGCTTTTATTTGGTTCATTTCATATTTATAGCACAATGGAGAGAGTTGGGCGGAGTATTGATGTTTTTTCTGTTTGCGTAGAGAGCGCAATCTTATCTATCTCTTGCTAGTTTGGCACAACACACACCTCCCCCCCACTACAGCGGGGGATGCCTACAGGGAAGTAGGCGCTAGGGCAACGCAGGAGCGGTCATCTATATGGAGATAGGTAGGGGCGTGAGCCAGGAGCGGAAGCCTTGCCGAGGTTAGGAGGGGGGTCTACCCCCCCCCTGTTATAACCCCAATGCAGAGAGGTGAGCCTGGAAGGCCTGTTCACGCCCATCCGGGGTAACACCGCTTAGCTCTGGCGTTAGCTCGGTCTGTATTAACCGGCTGCCGTTCAGGCTGGTCAGGATTGCTAGCTCGCTTATCTCAGCAGCTAGTGCTTGGCGTATGGCCGTTAGGTCGTTCAAACTGCCCTCATCTGCTAGTTCGGCCAAGGCTCTAAGACCGGCCGAGTCGGCTGCATCGGATAGTGCTCCGTGGAGTAGTGCCAGGGCACCATCCCGGTTGAGTATGGCACCATTTATATTTAGCGGATCGGCTAGAGTTAGTAGATGGTCGGCCTCGGTAGCACTGCCCGGTGTGGCCAGAGATATCAGGGTGGCCTTGCCAGCTTGCTCGCGGGAGAGACCAGCACCGACTGAGATGATGCAGTCTGCACCATCTGTTAGAGGGGTGGCTCCCAGACGGTGCAGCAGGGCGAGATTGGCCTCACCCTCGATCTTGCTGTTGCCAACACTCTCACCGATTTCTCCCGCTAAGTAGTGTAGTGAGGCGGAGTTTTTACGCGCCAGGGTTGCAGCGGCAAAAGTCTGCTCTACGGTCAGTCTGGGTGAGACGACTACGGCACTGGCGGTAGCACTCTGAAGCGCCTTATGGGCAGCGGCAGTATCATCTTGCTGTGCGTTAGCGGTACCCCATAGCTGGTAGCTAAAGCGCCCTTCGGCACAGATGACGGCACCATTTACCGGGTCGCCATCGACACTCTGTATCTTGACTACCTTGCCTTCGGCAGTGAGCACATCCAGGCCACACCCACGGTCACAGGCACTACAGCTGGTCTGCTCACTCTGCCAGATCCAGGGGCCACACTCTTTGCCAGTGTTAAAAGTGATAGCGGCGGTGGGGCAGACATCAGCACACATGCCGCAGGCGTCACAACCGGTATCCTGGAGTGGGTCTTCAAAGTTGGGGCCGATCTTAGTGCTAAAACCACGTTGAATGAAGGCAAGCGCATTGATTTCGCGCACCTCAGAGCAGATACGGACACAGGAGCCACAGGTGATACACTTGTCTGCCTCGATACGGATCAGAGGGTGGCGGTTGTCTACCGCATACTCACGCTTCTCTCCACTGAAGCGAACTTCGGTAGAGCCATAATCGGTAGAGTATTGGCGCAGTTCGCAGTCAAATCTGGCTTGACAGCCACACTCGATACAGCGGGTAGCCTCGGCCATAGCGGTGGCACGTTCCAGGCCGATATTGATGGAATCCCACGGTTCGGCTAGCCGCTGTTTCGCTGAGTGGGTGCTCTCCAGGGCGCGCTTGGCATGGACATAGCGCGGGGCAAAGTCGGCCTCTTCTAATTCTGCTAGACGGCCTCGGCTGATCGCGTACGGCTTGGTTAGCTTTACCTCGGCACCATTAAGGTGCAGATTGATCGCCAGGGCAGCACGGCGTCCCTCGCCGATGGCGCGGATTAGGAGGTCGGGGCCGAAGGCGCAGTCGCCAGCGGCAAACACCCCCTCTTGGTCGGTCACCTGAGTGACCTCATCATAGACAAAGGTGTCCCAGCGGGTGGTCTCTGGTCGCTCACTCTCGCTCTCTATACAGCCCATATCCGGGCCCTGTCCGATGGCAGGTATGATGGTATCGAACTCTATTATCTCCTCACTGCCTTCGATTGGTACTGGGCGGCGGCGGCCAGAGTCATCCGGTTCACCCAGCTCCATGGTTATCACCTCCATGGCGTAGGCGCGGTTGTTATCATCCAGCAAGACTTTGGATGGAGCGGTGAGAAAGCGGATATCCACCCCCTCTTCAATGGTCTCCTCCTGCTCGATCGGCAGGGCCGGCATCTCTGCCTGGGTACGGCGATAGAGCAGGGTGACTTCGGCACCTAAACGGCGTGAGACGCGGGCGCAGTCCATGGCGGTGTCACCGCCACCGATGACGGCGACCCGTTTGCCCAGATTTTTGATATTGTCGAGCACCGCTTCACGTAGAAAATCGACACCACCGATAACTCCATCGGACTCCTCGTTTTCGACTCGCATCGGTTTCGGTTTATGCGCACCGATCGCCAGCAGTACTGCACCGAAACCCTGTTTCTGCAGGTCGGCAATCGAGAAGTCGCGTCCCAATTTTTGGTTAAAATGAACCTCTACCCCCAGATCTATGATGGCACCTATCTCTTTGTCCATAAGATCCCACGGCATACGGAAGCGGGGGATACCGTAACGTGCCATACCACCCAGCTCCGGTAGTGCCTCAAAGATCTCTACCGCGTGACCCATAAGACGTAGATAGTGGGCAGCTGAGAGTCCGGCAGGACCGCCACCTATGATGGCTACACGTTTGCCGGTTTCGGCTCCAGGCTCTTGGGTAAACGGTCCCACCTCCAGATCATACTCGGAGGCGAATCGCTTCAACGGGTTGATGGCGATAGGCTCATCCACCAAGGTACGGCGACACTCGCTCTCACAGGGGTGGGGGCAGATACGGCCACACACCACCGGCAGGGGGTTGCGCTGTTTGATAAGCCGTACCGCTGCCTCGGGGTCACCATTGGCAATATGGGCTATGTATCCCTGGATATCGATATTGGCTGGACAGGCCTCCTCACACGGGGCGATACAGTCACCGGCGTGGTCGGATAGGATTAGATCCAGCGCCATCTTGCGGCTGGTGACCACCTGCTCACTATCGGTTTGGATGTTCATGTCTGGGGAGATCCGGGTGGAGCAGGCTGGCATCAGGCCGCGTGCACCCTCTACCTCTACCACACAGAGGAAGCAGGAGGCGAAAGGCTTCAGCCGGTCATCGTGGCAGAAGGTGGGTATCTCTATCCCCTCGGCAGCGGCCACCTCACGGATGGTGGTGCCGGCAGGGGCATTTACGGCCTGGCCGTTTAGGGTAATGGTAACTGTTTCACTCATCACAAAACCTCTCTATTCTATACGACATCAGGCTACCAGGATGGCATCGGGGCTACACACTTCGACACACATGCCGCAGTTTATGCAGGCCTCCTGGTCGATCACCCAGCTATCCCCTTTTTTCAGCTCCCCAGTGATACAGTCGACCGGGCAGTAGCGTTCGCAGATGGAGCAGCCGGTACAGTCATCACTGATGATTGTGTGGCTGATCAATCCCTTACATACTCCAGCAGGACAGCGCTGCTCTTTTACATGCGCCTCATACTCTCCACGGAAGTATTTGAGGGTGGTTAGCACCGGGTTGGGGGCGGTCTGCCCCAAACCACAGAGGCTCGCTCGCTTGATGTTATGAGCCAGCTCTTCCAGTTCATCTATCTCCTCCATGGAGCCCTCGCCATCACAGATTCTGGTCAGAATCTCCTTCATTCGCAGGGTGCCGATGCGGCAAAAGGTACACTTGCCGCAGGACTCGATCTGGGTAAAGTCGAGAAAGAACTTGGCCAGATCCACCATGCAGGATTTCTCATCCATGACGATGATGCCGCCAGAGCCCATAATCGCACCGGTTGCGTTGATCGCCGCATACTCAATCGGTGTATCAAACATAGACTCCGGGATACAGCCGCCGGAGGGGCCGCCTAATTGTACCGCCTTGAGCGGTTTGTCGGTGATCGAGCCACCGCCTATATCGTAGATCATCTCCCGCAGGCTCATGCCCATGGGAATCTCCACCAGACCACCGCGTTTGATCGCTCCGGCCAGGGCAAACACCTTGGTACCGGTAGAGTCATCGGTACCTATGTCTGAATAGGCTTGACCACCATGGTTTGCCAAATAGCCCTTTGACCGCAGGGAATGGTGGTCTAATGCGGGGCATCCCGCGCTCACCTTCGACCGAGGCGATCAGGGCGGTCTCTTCACCACAGACGAAAGCTCCCGCCCCCTGTTTGATCTTTACATGGAGACTGAAGCCGCTACCTAGGATGTTGTCCCCAAGGTAACCGGCGGCCATCGCATCCTCAATGGCTATGCCAAAATTCTTTACCGCCAGCGGATACTCTGCGCGGATATAGGCGTAGCCGCCGCTAGCTCCGACAGCGTAGGCACCGATCAGCATCCCCTCCAGAATATTGTGGGGGTCACCCTCTAGCAGGGAGCGGTCCATAAATGCACCGGGATCGCCCTCATCACCGTTACAGATAAAGTATTTCTGATCCCCCTCAGCCTGGCGGGCGAAGTTCCACTTGATGGCGGTAGGGAAACCGGCACCACCACGTCCACGGATACCGGAGGCCTTAACCTCTGCTATCACCTGTTCCGGGGTCATCCCCCCTTCGCCCAGAATTTTTTTGATTGCCGTATACCCGCCACGAGCCTCATACTGCGCCATGTTGGTGGCATCGATATGGCCCACATTACGTAGTGCCAGACGGGTCTGGCGAGTTAGATATTGTCCGCCCTCGCGCTCTGGATCATTGCTTGAGGTGAGGAGTAGATCTTCTGGCATATCACCTTCACCACGGTGATACTTCAGGATCTTGGTAACCCCTTTTTTGTCTACATTGCCATACATGTGAGAGCTGCCATCACCACCTCGCACCTCCACCATCACCTCGGCATGGCACATGCCAACACAGCCGACAGTGTCGATCTTGGCCTCCGGTGCATTGGTCTGAAACAGGGATAGAATCTCGGCGGATCCAGAGGCGCGGCCACAGGTGCCCTCACCAACAATTATTTGTAGATTCTCTGCGCTCATGTTCGTGCCTCCCCACCATCAGCCTTTTTTGCTGCCTTTTTCTCCTTAGCGCGCCGCTCCTCTTCCTCCTGTCCAGGGAGGCTCTCCTTGCAGCCGCGGGCATGTTTTTTTAGCTCGCGCTGGGAGCTGGCACCGGTCAGGTTGCCGACTATGACATCATCTATAACCAGGGCAGGAGCCAGACTACAGCAGCCGACACAAGCCACATCCTCAACTGTATAGCTACCGTTGGAGGCCGTATCTACCTCATCATCCGTGATGCCCAGGGCGTGTTTTAGCGCTGTATTCAAGCGGTCAGCACCACGCACGTGACAGGCGGTGCCGTGGCAGACCTTCAGCAGGTGACGTCCTACCGGCTTCATCCTAAATTGAGCATAGAAGGTAGCCACCCCGTAGAGCTGACTGGCGTTGATCTTGCTGTTGGCGATCACCAGATTCATGGCGTCGCGCGGCAGATATCCATATTCGCCCTGAATCGCTTGTAGTAAGGGGACAGCGGCGGATACTTCACCACCGATGCCCTCAATCCAGGTGTTGACCAGCTTAGGGTCAACGGAGGCCTCTAGGGATTGCTCTGTCACGGT
>CBFDBF010000097.1:0-6564 GCA_965602975.1 uncultured Gammaproteobacteria bacterium
CTGGCGGTACCGCAACAACCTGTGGCGGCGACCTGATGCCAGGGCAGCGCAGGAGAGGTTACTGCGGTTGGGAGGGGGCTAGTGCGAGGGGCAAAATGTTTTTGTGTGAACAAGATATGCCCAACTGGGCAACTATTTTGCTATGGTTAGGAAATAGATGTTTATATTACACAAGGGGGTAGCGGTGAAACTGACAACTATGACAGTAGTGGCGGCACTGGTGATGGCAAGTGGTATGGTAGAGGCCACGGCGATATATCGCTGGTTGGATGAGAGCGGCACGGTGGTCTATTCACAAACACTGCCAAAGACAGATACCAAGTGGGAGTGGATTCAGGTGAAGACGTTCACTGCAAAAGCTATTCCGGCAGAAGGGGATGAGCCGGAAGAGGAGGATGCTACCGCTGCAACCGAAGAGAAGAAGAGTGAGGGTAATCCAGCCCTGGATGATGAACTGCGCAAAGATTATTGTGAGAGGGGTAGAAAGACTCTCAAGGTGCTGGAAGAGGCGGGACTAGATGCCAGCTTTGTAAACGATGAGGGTAAAGCGGTAAAATTAAGTGTGGAGGAGAGGGAGGGCAAGCTCAAAGAGGCGAAGATAGTTATACGAGCCTATTGTGATGATGAGAAGGATGAGTAGGGATGCAGGTCTGGGTTTTAACCCGACAATGTTCAATCGGGGTGGAGACGCTTGTCGGATCAAAGTTCAGCCTTACACTATTAATATAGCGAATCTACATGGCCTTCCAGCCGTTTTGGTACGCCCCCGCCGCTATTCTGTGCTCTTTTAATCCGGTAGAGCTAAGCCGCAACCCAGTGACCCGATCAGCTGCCTGCGCACCCGCTGGTAGCGCCTCAAGAGTGTAGCCATTGGCGGTCAGAGAGCCGGGAACAATAGCGATATTATAATAACCCTCTGTGCTGGTGGCAGAGCTTAAGGTGGCACCAACATAGGTGGCACTGCGTGCAAATTGCATCTCCATCCGTTGTGACTCTTGGGTAAGTGCCGCTTCGGCATCGACCCTTCTGGATTTACGTACTGAGTCGAGATAGTTAGGGTAGGCGATGGCGGCGAGGATGCCGATTATTGCCACCACTATCATCAGCTCGATCAGGGTGAAGCCACATTCTCTTCTCTCTATACGCATAGTGTTCTACCTCAAGATTAAACTTTTACTTCGGTACTTTAGTGTAGCACTGCATCTCGACCGATGTTGATATGATGGTGACGCTTTTCCCGACTCGCTATCCCTCCCCCACTAGTGGGGGAGGTTAGGAGGGGGAGTTTAATAATACTATCTAATCGGCAATCACCTCTTCCCAAGAGATCGGGCGGAGTAGGTTCTTGAATTTTAAACCATTATCAAGTCCAGCGAAGATGTGGGTAAAATCAGAATTACTAGGTAATACTTTGGTCAGATCTGGCGGCAGAGCATTTGTATCTAGATCTATAGAGCGGTCGTTTATGTCTGGGGGCGTCGTACTATCTTTGTCAAACTCGTCACCACTACCATTGGTGTCAAATTTGGCCCCAGCAGTAGCCAGATCCAGTGCATAGACCCGAGATGTACTATCGTTGTATTCTGCATAGCAGTCATCATTAACACTACCGCTAGTTCGCACCACGGCGCTGTGGGTGGTGAAGAGTATGGTGTAGTCTTTAACCATAGCCTTACGATAGACCAGTTCGGTAGCGTGCTGGTTCAGATCTATATACCATCCACTCGCGTTATTTAGAGCAGTTATGGCTGCGGCATCACCCTGTTGTACCAGGTTGGACGTGGCATTATACAGGTTGCTCTCGGTCAGAGTTGTTGGCCAAGCGGTTGGTGCAGACCAGATGTTCGGATCTTGGATCATATAGAGACGATCCTGGGTGGTGGTGTCCAGTAGCTCTGGATGGTGGCCTGAACCGATTACTATGGAAAGATGGTTGGCTCCGCCACGGCGGTATAAGGCGATAGCTGGTGTATTGAAGAAGCGCTGGTAGTTATCTGTCCCCGCCCCTCCACCAACATCGGCCAATATGGTGCCTATTGCTACAGTGCTAAGTGGGCTCATGGAGGCATCCGGGATATCGATACGGATGATGCGGCCACCTACATCTGCTGCATAGATACGGTCGGCGATACCGTTACCATTTACATCAAGCAGCTTTAGATCGGCGACAATGCCGTTACCCATGGTGCCGTTTATATCTGTGCTGGTTATCTCTTTGATCAGCGTACCATCGGCAGCATCTACAATATAGATGGCGGCACCGGTGGTTATGGCTGCCGGGCGGGTTGTTGCTACTGGATCCTCGTTTGTGGCATCGTAGCCGCCACCAAAGACCAACACCTCCTTGTCATTGCTGCCGCCAGAGAGGGCTATGTTGGTGGTGTTCATCTTGGTAAAGATCGGCTTGGACCAGGTCTGTCCAAGGTTCACAAAATCGGTGCTAGCGACGCCACCTATGATCTCCCAGGCAAATTTTGGGTCATCTGGATTAGTGATATCCAGGGCGTAGTAGTTGGTTCCACCGCGGCGCATGCCAAATACCAGGTAATCTTTCTCACTGGGAGTGCCCTTATTAGTCTGGTAATTGGTTATAGGGCCATCCAGCCCATACATGGGGACGGTACTGCCTCCATTGGCCTTGGCTGTCTTGATTGTATGCAGCAGCTCATTCGGCATAAAGGCCCACTCTTCGGTGCCAGGCGATGATGTTGTATTGAAGGCGTGGAGAATCCCCTCGCTGGTGGTTATAAAGAGATATTTTCCATCTCCATCTACGACAGGTTTCGTAAGATCCTTCCTCCCGGCTATGACAGGTTTTGTATGTATAGGTGCCCCCATCTCTCCGATACGTGCAGAGGTGGTGGGGGTGGCAGCAGCGTCATAGTCTAGCCAGTTGGTCCAGTAGAGCAGGGTGTCGCGTTCATTGGCATCAGCGGCACCTAAATCAGCTGTGGTGATACTGGTATTGCCCTGTACAAGGGCATGATCTGTATGGTCAAGCTCGTCATTGAGACCGCCCATATAGGTGTATAGATTGCGGGTTCCGCTGAATCTGCTTGCCGCTCCACCGTTTAGTGGTTCGCCCCCATCGGTGCCACCACTGCTCCAGAAGTCAGTTACGCTGTTAAAGTCACCTGTAGTAGCATTTAATACTGTTGCGTTACCTATCGCGGTAAGCTCAAAGTGGTCTGGGACTGATCCTGTGGCGGGAACAAATGTCAGCTCAAATTTTTTGATATTGCCCTTCCAAAACTCTTTGGCGGAGGGTTTTATCAGTGGCAGATAGAGCTCAGTGCCACTACTTGCCACATTGGAGGGGTCGAAGGGGATGTCGGGGGCTGAGTAGGCATAGTTAACCTTGGTGCCGGCGTTATCCAGGATCTTCTGGAAGGCGTTAGTGAGGGCGGCTGCATTGGTGGCCGGGAAGTATTCACCCCCACCCTGGGTGGACACATATTTCATAAAGGTTGTTTCGGTTGTGTCAGTGGCGTCGTTGGTTAGGTCGGTGTCGGCGGCGGGACCCATGCCGACGGTGTGGGTAGTGATATTTTGCACCCTTAGGTCTGCGGGATTGTGTGTTATATCGGTGGAATCCCAGTCCCACTCACCACCGGTCTTCAGGTCAGTACCAAAGCCCCAGCTTGCGATCTCACCTGAACATGATGACCCCCCACCATTCCCTGCTGTTATACCACCAACATTGGTACAGTTGGTGGTTTTATAGGTATCTGGACTGGTACTCAGTACCAGATCAGGAAGGACAGGAGGAATGGCAAGAGGAGCAGCGCCAAGGTCAATCTCATAGGTGTTGCTGTTAGGCTGACCATCCGACATAAACACCACGTAGTTTGGTTTACACCAGTCATCTGCTGCAGTGGCCCCTATGGGTGATGCCGCAGTCGTGGTGTCGTCACTAAAACCATCTGTATACCAGCGCACAGCAGCAGCGAGGGCGTGCACTGAGGGGGTGCCGCTGCTAGGATTCAGACCATCGCCTGCAACCAATGGATCCCCTACGGCTGTTGCCATGGTGGTTCCGTTCGTCTGTATCAGGCCAAAATCAGCAACTATACGGGTGGGATGAGTGCGTGTGGTGTAGGCCATAACGGCGGCATTGACGTTGTCATTATCCGAGTCTGTCAAGACGTTCTGCATCGCTTGTTGCAGTTGATGCATGCGCTGGTCGGTATTGGTATCAAGTAGAGCGGCCGTGCCAGCGGTATTCCAACCCATACTCCCGGACTCATCCAGTACAAACAGTACATTTGGTGCTACTGGGGAGGGTGGTGTAACGTAGAGTTCCATGTCATCAGCCTGGACCGCACTACCGGCCATGGCCATAGAGAGCAGTAGACTCAGAGCGGCGGTATGGTGGTGTATATATCGTTGGGTTTTCATCTCTATCTCCTGAATCAGTGAGTCTACTTATGTTTTGTGACTATCATGCGGTGATGGGCAGAGGTACTGGTCTTGGCCCCAGTACCAGCACTAGTAATGTTGCCATAGGAGTCTGCCTGATAGACGGCACATTTGATGTCTGAGCTCAAGGATTCGGTTCCAGAGAGCGCGCACAGCAGGGTGTTTCCATTTTCACTTATCATGTCCATATCCAGCTGGGCTTCGACCCCAAATGTATTTGGACCAGCAACATCGCTCTGAGAGTAAAATGGTGTTGTTGTCGGGATACCAGTTAGTGATGGGTCAAGCGGTACGGCTATGTTTGTATGAACGACGTTGGCTCCAGTAGTATCCTTATCAGTCAACGGCTTATTTATCCAGCGGTCGGGCACGGTAGTCAATCTGGTTAGAGCGCTCTCTGCTGATTGGAAGGTGATCCGTTTGTGTTGATGGTTAAGTGTTATCTTGGTATCCAGGTTGGCGCTACGCATGGCGGTCAGGCTGAGCATAGTAATAACAACCAGCAGAATCAGGGAGATCGCCAGAGCTACCCCCTGCTGCCGAGTCTGTAAGGGGCTGTGTGTGGAGTGTTTGTGCATGAATTAATTCCTCTCTACTGTCAGGCCAAGGTTGCGCAGGGCGATGGTACTGCTGGCAACCTTATAAAAGCGTGCGGTATCGGGCTCCATGAAATTAAAGCCTAAGATCTGTTGTGCTGCAGGGCTACTCTTTCTGGATGGTTGAGGCAGACTGCTCTCGCTCCCCGCCATCAGGGCTACGCGGATGGAGACCACTCTCCTCCAGTCGGGTACCTGTGAGGCGCGTAGGTAGCGCTCGGCATAAGAGTGCATAACGTTGGACGGTAGATTGAGATGGCTAGTATCCGTTACTCCATACAGCACTTTCATCATATGGATGTTAGAGACCAGGGTTCTGGTTGTGATTTGGGGAGGGTTGGGGTATGCGGTGGTGCCCTCATTACAGTCGGTAGCACCTGTCGTCTGATTTCTGGTGTAGTATGTGATCTGTTCGCATACCAGATCATCCCTGGCTCCATCGCCATCTTGGTCTGTAATAAAAAATCGTATCTGAGAGGGGCTGCAGGTCTTGTTATCCGTATATGGGTCTTGCGTCGCATTTGTCATGAACTGTGGCGTGTTCTCGTACGGGACATTCTGGTAGGTGTTGCAACTGGGGCCGTGACGATAGCGGACGGCTATAACATCGGTGCCAGCAAGGATGCCGCTGCTGCCATCACTGGTCTCCACTATACCGCCAGCGGCTATTGCCGGGAAAGGGGTATTAGATGGTGTGCCTGCCTCTGCTTCATGCAGTCCGCGCCCCACCATAACCACGATACGGCGCATCTCATCTATAGCGAAACGTTGCTCCTCGGAGGCCTCTGCTACTACGTTGCGGGTATTGAAGCTGTTTTTGCTGTCCGCATAGATTTTGACCACACCTCCGACCAGAAAGATGCCGATGAGCATAGATACCAGGAGTGACACCAGAGAGATACCACGCTGTATGTAGGGCGTGCGCTGTAGCATTATGGTGCTCCTATAACGAGAGGCATGACAATACTGTCTGTGCAATTAGCCGGGGTTGTTAGGCAGTTAGTAGTACCAAATTGATCTTGACGGGTCAGCCAGCTAATGGTTATGGCCATGGTTGAGCCTGGGCTGCAGACATCGCCATCAGTCAAATTCGCGTCGTTGGTACATGCAACTGCTAGGCTGCCGCCAGGTAGAACTGCTCTTGTATTGGTGGTGGCGCCGACGGTAGGACACAACATCAATAGCGCATTGTATATATCATCACTCGCCATCTGCGCTGAATTGCAGGTGCCCGCTACAACCGTTGCCCCCTCTGGTATAGCAGAGCATGCGGTGGGGGCAGCAGGACAGGCCGACGTTGCAGCCATTAAATAGTTGTTATCTGCTACTAGATTGGCGCGTATACGGTCGGCCAGGGATGCGGCTATATCGGTTGCCTTGGAGCGTATCTCGGCACCGCTGGATGCCTGTAGAGCGGTCATCTGGAGTCCGGCAACTCCTAACAGGCCGAAGCCGATGATAGCGGCGGCAACCAGTACTTCGACCAGGCCGACGCCGCGCTGGTAGTTGTGGGTGATTGAGTGGTTGTTAATCATATGCATAAATCCGT
>CBFDBF010000098.1:0-6473 GCA_965602975.1 uncultured Gammaproteobacteria bacterium
CCGGTAGCAGCACTACAGAGCCTAGCCGCTACCGCTGCCGCTGAGCCACCGGAGGAGCCGCCAGGCACCAGCCCGCTGCCCCAAGGGTTATGCACCGGACCATACCAACTGGTCTCATTAGAGGAGCCCATGGCAAACTCATCCATATTGCTCTTACCCAGCATGACAGCACCGGCCGCCTTGAACCGCGCCACCACTGTAGCATCGTAGGGAGAGATAAAGTTATCCAACATGCGTGAACCGCAGCTAGTCCGCACCCCGGAGGTACAAAAAATATCCTTATGCGCCAACGGGATACCGGTCATCACTCCACCCTCGCCCGCGCGCAACTGCCGATCCGCCTGTTTGGCCGTCTCCAGAGCGGACTCATCACAGATGGTGATGTAGCTATTTAGCTCTGCATCCAGGCTGTGGATGCGATCCAGATAGGTTTGGGTCAGCTCAACACTACTAAACTCTCCCACCCGCAGCGCCGCCGCCTGCTCAATTAAGCTCTTGGTATGCATCTTATTCGATAACCTTGGGAACCAGATATAGTCCCGCCTCAGTCTCTGGAGCCACCGCCTGAAACTGCTCCCGCTGGTTCTCCTCGGTCACCCGGTCAGGGCGCAGGCGCTGTGACATGTGTAGTGGATGAGCCATCGGCACCACCCCGTCTGTATCCACACTGCTCATCTGCTCCACCATCTGCAGGATACGCGACAGGTCACTGGCTACAGTCTCCAACTCATCCAGACTCACGGCCAAACGGGCAAGATGTCCGATCTTTTCAACATCTACTTTCTCTAAAGACATATTTTTCTCGTGCTAACTAACAATAAAGCGGTTAAAATTAGCACACTTTGGCCGGGCCTGCAGGATGAAAGTTTGGACTTATGTCTATTTTTGAGGCTTGCTCTCTTGCTCAACTCCCCCGCCATTGCTAAATTACACAGATTCAAGGTAGTCAGTAACTGTGACTACATCTAATCCACAGCACTTTTTACGAGTAAATAAACACTATGTTTCGACGCATACGGGGACTTTTCTCCAACGACCTGTCCATTGACCTGGGCACTGCCAACACCCTTATCTACAGTCGTGGCCAAGGGATTGTCCTAAACGAACCATCTGTAGTGGCGATCCGCCAGGATCAGAACCGCGGTGGAGCCAGGTCAGTAGCTGCCGTAGGGGCGGAGGCAAAACAGATGCTGGGTCGAACCCCAGCCAACATAACCGCTATCCGCCCAATGAAGGATGGGGTGATCGCCGATTTCACCGTCACCGAGAAGATGCTGCAACACTTTATCCGCAAGGTGCATGAGTCCCGCATTATACGCCCTAGCCCCAGGGTTCTGGTCTGTGTCCCCTGTGGCTCCACTCAAGTTGAACGCCGAGCCATCAAGGAGTCAGCCATTGGTGCTGGTGCGCGTGAAGTATTCCTGATCGATGAGCCGATGTCAGCGGCCATTGGTGCCGGTCTGCCGGTAGATGAGGCGCGTGGCTCCATGGTGCTGGATATCGGTGGTGGCACCTCTGAGGTCGCTATCATCTCTCTGAGCGGAATCGTCTATGCCAACTCGGCACGAATAGGTGGAGACCGCTTCGATGAGGCCATCATCTACCATATTAGACGCAACTACGGCACCTTGATCGGTGACGCCACAGCAGAGCGGATCAAGCAGCAGATTGGAAGCGCCTATCCCAGCGATGAAACAGTAGAGATGCAGGTGACTGGACGCAGCCTGGCAGAGGGCATCCCCAAGACCTTTACCGTTCGCAGTAATGAGGTACTGGAGGCGCTCCAGGAACCACTTGCCGGCATCGTAGATGCTGTCAAATCAGCACTGGAACAGACCCCGCCAGAGCTGACTGCCGATGTGGCAGAGCGTGGACTGGTGTTGACCGGTGGTGGCGCCCTACTCAAGAATATAGATAGACTACTAGCAGAGGAGACCGGCCTACCGGTACTGGTAGCTGAAGACCCTCTTACCTGCGTGGCTCGTGGTGGTGGTCGCGCCCTGGAGTTGATCGACGAGATGGGTATTGATCTTTTCAGCCTGGATTAAGGCCGAAGCAAGATCGAACGACTCTTCTCACAAGGCATCACACCTATTACCCGTCTCATGTTGGCGGCAGTAGCCTCTATTGCACTAATGGTTATCGACTATAGCCAACCATATCTACAGGGAGTCCACTCAGCAGCAGCGATTATAGTCTACCCATTCCATCTACTGGCAGATCTACCCACAACTACGACCAACTGGGTAGATGAAACCATCAACACCCGCTCCCACCTAAAGGACGATAATCGGCGACTACGGGAACAAAACCTGCAACTTCAGGTTAAACAACAGAAGATGGCGGCGCTAAAAAATGAGAATATGCGCCTACGAGATCTACTCGACTCCTCCTTCAAGATCGATGACCGAGTATTGGTTGCCGAACTGATAACCGTAGATCTTGATCCCTACATGCAGCAGATCATGATCAACAAAGGGAGCAACTATGGGGTGTTCGCCGGACAGCCGGTGATCGATGCCGCCGGCATTATCGGCCAGGTAACCAGAATCAACCCGCTAACCGCAACTGTTCTGATGATCACCGACGCCAACCACTCCACCCCTATACAGGTAAACCGCAATGGACTGCGTGCCATTGCCACTGGAACAGGTAAGATTAAACAGCTACTGATACCGCATCTCCCCAACAATGCTGACATCAGGGTTGGTGACCTACTGGTCACCTCAGGACTTGGCGGCCACTTCCCAGCAGGCTACCCCGTAGCCACGGTAACGGCAATAACCCATGATCCAGGACAACCATTCACCACTGCCGAAGCTACCCCCATAGCCAAGCTGGAGCAGATCCGTGAAGTGCTGCTGGTGTGGAGCAAAAGTACGGAGCAGGCCCAAGGGGAACAGCAACCGTGAGCTCATCCCAGAGCAGGGGTATGCCGATGATCCTACTCACCCTTGCCGTGGGTCTACTGCTTACTGTCATACCGCTACCGGAGTGGGCCATCCCGTTTCGCCCCCAATGGGCAGTGCTAATACTTATCTACTGGATAATGGCGCTACCACACAGGATCGGAGTAGGCAGCGGCTGGATGCTCGGCATTATAGTAGACCTGCTGACCGGATCACTCCTTGGTCTGCACGCCTTGGGGTATGCAATCGTCGCCTTCTTTATCATCCAGCTACATCGACGGATACGGGTTCTACCTCTGTGGCAACAGGCCATTGGCATCTTCTTGCTGCTGCTGCTAGAGCACCTCCTTAAAATCTGGTTGCTGGGGTTTACCCAACTGTTCCCGACAGATAGCTCAATCTGGATCTCTCCCATTATCAGCATGTTTCTCTGGCCATGGGTCTATATTATTCTGCGGGGTCTGCGGCGCAGATTTCATATCAGTTAATGCCCCATACAACTCTCAAGGACCGTGCCCTGGAGGGGCGACTATTCAACCGCCGCCTACTAACCTCCCTCTTCGCCATCACCCTGTTGCTGCTGCTACTGTTACTACGGCTAACAGAGCTACAACTCCAAGAGCATCAACACTACACCACCCTCTCCCGCGGTAACCGGGTTAAACTGGAGCCACTCCCACCCACCCGTGGACTAATCTTTGATCGCAACGGCACCACGCTAGCGCAGAATCTACCTATCAAGAGTCTGGAAATAATTCCGGAACAGATCGACGATATGCAGCAGCTATTGACCCAGCTAGGAGAGGTCATAACCATAAAAGAGCAGGATCTAGAGCGCTTCAACCAACTCAAAAGACAGCGCCGCCGCTTTGAGAGCATACCCATCAGAACTCGCCTGAATGAGGAGGAGGTCGCAAGCTTTGCCGTCAACAGCCACCGCTTTCCAGGGGTTATACTGAAAGCCAAGCTGTTGCGCGACTATCCACTGGCAGATAGTAGCGCCCACCTCCTCGGCTATGTAGGCCGCATCAACCAGAAGGAGCAAGAGAGGCTGGATACTGCGATCTATGCAGGTACCAGCCATATCGGCAAGACTGGTATAGAGAAGTACTATGAGCGGGCACTGCTAGGCAACGTTGGCTACAGACGAGTTGAGGTCAATGCAGTCGGCCGTCCTATTCGCACCATTGAGTCGCAACCTTCAACCCCGGGCAAAGACCTGTTTCTATCTGTAGATGCTGAACTGCAGCGGCTGGCAATGCAGCAGCTAGGAGAGCATAACGGTGCCATGGTGGCCATCGACCCTAGAGATGGTGCCATTCTGCTGCTGGTCTCAAAACCTGGATTTGACCCCAATCTGTTTGTCGAGGGGATCTCAACCAAACAGTACCGTGCACTCCAAAACTCCAGCGACAAACCGCTCTTCAATCGTGCCCTGCGCGGCCGTTACCCACCAGGCTCTACTGCCAAACCATTTATCGGACTAGCTGGGCTAGATAGTGGCCTCACCAGTTTTACTCGGCAGACCTTCTGCCCCGGCTTCTTCCAGTTACCGGGGCATGACCACAAATATCGCGACTGGAAAAAGGGTGGTCACGGCGGCATGATCCTGCGCGACGCTATCATTCAATCCTGTGATGTCTTCTTCTATGACCTGTCGCTACAATTGGGGATAGACCGTATCCACTCCTTCCTCAGCCGTTTTGGTTTCGGTAGTGATCCAGCGGTAGATATAAGTGGGGCAATCTCTGGCCTACTCCCCTCACAGCAGTGGAAAAGAGCGGTAAAAAACAGCGCTTGGTATGCGGGTGAGACCCTGATCGTGGGTATTGGCCAGGGCTATTTCCTCTCTACTCCACTAGAGCTAGCCCGAGCCACTGCAACCATGGCCTCCCGTGGGCTCCATTTTCCACCTAGAGCACTCCAGGCCATGCGCAAACCTGGAGAGAGTAAACGATTTCGCCTCAAACCTCTTCAAGCCACAGCACTTGCCGATGTGACGGATGAAAATTTTGAGTACATCATCGAGGCGATGGCCGATGTAGTGGAGGGGACCAAAGGAACCGCTCGCCGAATTCAGAACAAACACTACCGCATCGCTGGCAAGACCGGCACTGCACAAGTGTTTAGCGTAAAACAGGACGAGGAGTATGATGAGGAGAAGGTGGCAAAAAAGATGCGTGACCATGCTCTTTTTATAGGTTTTGCCCCCGTAGAGGAACCAAGGATCGCAGTGGCGGTCGTAGTTGAGAACGGCGGTCACGGTGGAGCTGTTGCCGCCCCGATGGTGCGCAGCATCATGGATAGCTATATGCTTAGAGGACGTAGTACTAAATGATCCCGAGACAGACAGAGTATCTACAAAGCTCCTCCCCAGCCAAGGCACGTGGCCCACTGGCCTGGATGCATCTGGATCTTCCCCTGCTAATAGGCCTGCTACTACTTAGCGGCTTGGGGCTCTTTTTTCTCTACAGCGCCAGTGGTGAAGATATGGGGCTTGTCATCCGACAGTCGCTACGTATAGCCACCGGCTTTACAGTATTGATACTACTAGCCCAGATCTCACCTACCCAGTTACAGCGCTGGTCACCTTGGCTATTTGCCATTGCCATACTACTGCTACTACTAGTACCACTATTTGGCCATACAGGCAAAGGGGCACAGCGCTGGCTCAATCTGGGAATCACTCGCTTCCAGCCATCAGAAATGGCCAAGATAGTTGTCCCTATGATGATCGCCTGGTATCTGGCAGAGAAGCCACTACCGCCGAAATGGGATCGCCTTGCAGTGGCCGGCATACTTATCCTTATACCGGTAGCACTCATCGTAATCCAACCAGATTTGGGAACTGCACTACTGGTAGCTACTGCAGGTATATTTACCCTGTTTCTAGCTGGCCTGAGCTGGCGCTTTATCAGCGGCATGACCGTAGCTGCCATTCCGATAGCATGGGTCTACTGGCGCTGGATAATGCCGAGCTACCAACAGAACAGGGTGCTCACCTTCCTCGATCCAGAGCGCGACCCTCTGGGCGCCGGTTACCACATCATCCAATCTAAAATTGCCATAGGATCAGGGGGACTCTACGGTAAGGGGTGGCTCAATGGCACTCAGACCCAGCTAGAGTTCCTGCCCGAGAGAAGCACTGACTTTATCTTCGCCGTCATAGCAGAAGAGATTGGATTTAGCGGCATAATAATACTGCTCGCGCTCTATCTTTTTATCATCCTGCGCGGCCTCTATATTGCCTCTCAAGGACAAGATACATATAGCCGTCTACTATCTGGGTCACTAACTCTAGTATTTTTTCTCTATCTATTTGTCAACACAGGCATGGTAAGCGGACTCCTGCCAGTAGTCGGTGTACCCCTGCCTCTAATAAGTTATGGTGGCACATCGATGGTAACCATTCTTGCCAGTTTTGGTATCCTTATGTCAATCCACACCCATCGCAGACTACTACCTGCCTAACTTAAACTTGGAGCACAGATGAAACCTAGATCCGTGAAGTCTACAGTAACCGCCACCCTGCTGGCAGTAGTGACAACCGCCTGCGTAGGTATG
>CBFDBF010000099.1:0-6470 GCA_965602975.1 uncultured Gammaproteobacteria bacterium
GCCACCCCAATATCGGCCGCACCCCACTGTACAGAGGTCGGCACATCTGTGGCCCGAATCAACACCAGCTTTACCTCTGGATGATTGGTGTCCAGAATCAGCTTACGACTACTCTCTGGATCATCCAGCGGCTCAATCCCGGCCGCCGCCAACAGTGGTATGCTCTGCTCAAAGATCCGCCCCTTGGAGAGCGCAATAGTTATTGGTGCATCAAATTTCATTACACCCCTTAATCTGGTACCCGTCTGATCTTGGCACCCAATCCAGCCAGCTTCTCTTCAATGTTCTGGTAGCCACGATCAATATGGTAGATGCGATCTACCACGGTCTCACCCTCCGCCACCAATCCTGCCAATACCAGACTGGCCGAAGCACGCAAGTCGGTGGCCATAACCGGTGCGCCGGTCAGCCGTTCAACCCCATGACAGATGGCGGTATTACCTTCCAGACGAATATCTGCCCCCATCCTCTGCATCTCCTGCACATGCATAAAACGGTTCTCAAACACATTCTCAGTGATAGTACCAACCCCCTCGGCTATCGTATTCAGCGCGGTAAACTGCGCCTGCATATCAGTAGGGAATGCTGGATAGGGTGCGGTGTGAATATCTACCGATTTAGGGCGACGCCCCTCCATATCTATCTCTATAAAATCATCTCCACACTCGATAACGGCTCCTGCCTCACGCAGCTTACTCAGGATAGAATCAACTAGCTGCGGCTTGGTATCCCGTACCCTTATATTCCCTCCGGTAATAGCTGCAGCTACTAGAAATGTTCCGGTCTCGATCCGATCTGGCAACACATAGTACTCAGCTCCATGTAGCCGCTCCACCCCATTGATGGTGATGCTATCTGTGCCAGCGCCTCTGACGTCTGCACCGAGGGCATTGAGAAAATCGGCCAGATCTACCACCTCCGGCTCACGTGCTGCATTCTCGATCACTGTCTGGCCATCTGCCAGGGTCGCAGCCATCATCAGATTCTCCGTACCGGTCACGGTAACCAGATCCATCACCAGACGAGCGCCCTGCAGCCGCTTGGCACGGGCACGAATATAACCGTTCTCTACCTCAATCTCTGCGCCCATAGCGCGCAATCCGTCGATGTGTAGATTTACCGGCCGCGAACCGATGGCACAACCACCTGGCAGAGATATATCTGCCTGCCCAAACCGTGCCAGCAGTGGCCCTAGAACCAGAATGGAGGCGCGCATGGTCTTAACCAGCTCATAGGGGGCGGTAAAGGAGTTAATGGTGCTGCTGTCCACCTCAATCCGCATCCGCTCGTCCACCATCAGGCTGATGCCCATACGCCCCAATAACTCCATAGTGGTGGTGATATCATGTAGATGGGGTATATTACCCACTGTAACCACCCCATCTGCCAAGAGGGTACCGGCCAAAATTGGCAGCGCTGCGTTTTTAGCACCAGCGATACGCACATCGCCATGCAGTCTGGTGCCGCCAGAAATAATCAGTTTATCCATGGAGTGTCGCTAAAGAGAAAAAGTTGCACCATGATATAGAAAAATGGTGCGAAACGGAAAGGGTGATGTTCGCTCCATGCCAATGAAGAGGGGGTAACAGTCAGGGTGTGGTTTGTAGGCCGGACTTCAGGCCGACAATAAATCTCAAACAAACTCGGTGGTCAGCAACGGCTCCACCCTGCTCAATCGAGCAATCCGCATCAGGGACTCAGGGATGTTGCGAAAGTGCAGCGGAACACCACGCTCTCTACCCCACTCCACCCACTCCAGCATCAACGCCACCCCGGAGCTATCCACCCCGCCAACTTCACTCAGGTCGATTACAGTATACTGCTTCGAGGTCAACAGCGGTCTGGTCTGATCGAGCAGTCCCTGCACCGAGGAGAGCACCATATCTCCCGATAGCCGCAGCACCTCACCCTCACCAGCAGTGACTGTGGCAGCACTCACCCGCTATTTTTATCGTTACGCGCTTGTAACCGTTTTAGCAGCCCATCTAGCCCGTAACGACGAATCTTGGAGCCGTAGTTAGTACGGTAGTTAGAGAGCAGGCTTAGCTTGTCAATCACCAGATCATACACCCGCCATTCTCCACCCTTGAGATAGAGTTTGTAGTCAATAGGTAGCGGTGGCGCGCTATTCCCCTTGACCACAGTTTTGACCACCACCCGCTTATCCTCCGGCTGATGATGCAGCGGCATATACTCGATCCCCTGCCCCGAATAGTTGAGCAGGGCAACTGCATAGGTGCGCACCAACAGCTCACGGAACTCCTTAATAAACTGCTGCTTTTGTGTAGCTGTCGCCTTCCGCCAATATTTTCCTAATACCAACTGCGACATCCGAGAGAAGCCAAACTGCGGTAGCACCATATTCTCCACCAGTGGATAGATCTTCTCTGGCGCACTCTTCAGCTCCTCTTTATGCTCTTGAATCGCACCCAGGATACTCTCTGTGGTCGCCTTCACCACCGCCTGTGGATCTTGCGCTGCCAGCAGCGGCTGCGTCCAGAACAGGACAACAAGCAGTGCTGTTACTATAAAACTATTCCTTTTCATCACCACCACCCTCCGCCTTATTGAATAGAAACTGCCCAATGATCTCCTCCAGCACTAGTGAAGATTGGGTGAGGGAGATCTCTCCACCATTCTGCAGATACTCCTCACTCCCACCTGGATCCAGCCCCACATACTGCTCACCGAGCAGACCTGCAGTAAATATCTTGGCAAAAGTATCCTCTGGAATGGAGTCATAATGCGCCTCAATCGCCAGAGTCACCACCGCCTCATAGGTGGCTGAGTCAATCACAATATCACTCACCCGGCCGATCCGCACCCCCGCCATAGTCACCGGCGCCTTCACCTTTAGACTACCGATGTTATCAAAACGTGCGATTATATTATAGCCGCCCTCACCGGACATATTGCTCAAATTACTGACCTGCATAGCTAGAAAGAACAGAGCGACCAGCCCCGCTGCCATAAAGGTTCCAACCAGAATCTCTGTGGTTCTGCTCTTTAGCATGCCTTAACCTCCAAACATAAGTGCTGTCAAAACGAAATCCAGACCCAGTATGGCCAAAGATGAATCCACCACTGTTCTGGTTGTAGCCCGACTCACCCCGGCAGAGGTTGGAATCGCATTATAACCCTGAAACAGCGCAATCCAGGTACAGACTACACCAAACACCAGGCTTTTTATAACACCGTTATACACATCTTCATACAGATCAATCTTCGCCTGCATCTGCGACCAGAAGGCCCCCTCATCTACCCCCAACAGCCCCACACCCACAAAGTAGCCACCGATCACCCCCAGCGCACTAAACATGGCTGCCAATAGCGGCATAGAGATAAACCCGGCGAGAAAACGGGGGGTCAAGATCCGCTTGATCGGATCTACCGCCATCATCTCCAGCCCAGAGAGCTGCTCAGTCGCCTTCATCAAGCCGATCTCTGCAGTCAGTGCCGATCCAGCTCGTCCAGCGAACAGCAGGGCCGTCACTACCGGTCCCAACTCCCGTACCAGGGAGGCAGATACCATAACCCCAAGGGTCTGCTCCGCCCCAAACTGGGAGAGTATATAGTAGCCCTGCAGCCCCAGCACCATGCCCACGAATAGACCGGATACGGTAATAATAAGCGCCGTCAACACCCCTACAGAGTGTAGCTGCTGTATCAACAGGTACGGCCTAGACAGCAGTGCCGACAGACCACCCAGCATATGGAACAACAGCAGGTGGGCACGCCCCAGGCTCTCCATGCTACGCAGCCCGATACGACCCAGTAGCGCCAACTGCAGCAGCATCGCCCTGACCACCTGTCTGATCTTACTGACCATTATCCCAGAATATCCTCCTCTACACCGGCAGCCGAATAGTGAAACGGCACCGGCCCATCTGGCAACCCATGCATAAACTGCCTTATCCCATCCTCCTCTGAAGCAAGCATCTCCTGAGCTGCCCCACTCCCGATCACCTTGCCATCTGCAATAAGATAGATCAGATCGGCAATCCCGGCCGTCTCTCTAACATCATGCGAAACCACAATACTGCTCAGCTTACTGGCATCATTGAGGGCGTGGATCAGCTTTACCAGCACCCCCATAGAGATTGGATCCTGCCCAGTAAACGGCTCATCGTACATGATCATCATCGGATCCAGTGCCATCGCCCGCGCCAACGCCACCCGCCGTGCCATACCACCGGACAACTCACCCGGCATCAGACCCCTCGCCCCAAGCAGCCCCACCGCCTCCAGCTTGAGCAGCACCAACTTACGAATCATCGACTCCTGCAGATCAGTATGCTCCCGCAGCGGATAGGCGACGTTCTCAAATACACTAATATCGGTCAGCAGCGCCCCACTCTGGAACAGCATTCCCATTCGCATCCGTAATTTGTAGAGATCACTCCGACCCAACTCGTGTACGTTCTGTCCATCTACATGGATAGTGCCGCCACCAGGCTGCAACTGGCCACCGATCAACTTCAACAACGTGGTCTTGCCGGTACCACTAGGGCCCATAATGGCGGTGATGCTACCGCGAGGAATATCGATATCGACCCCATCAAAGATAACCCGCTCCCCACGCGCAAAACGGAGGCCACGAATCTCTACCAGTGGTTCGCTACTGTTGGTCGTCTCCGACATAGGTTGTTGTTATCTCCCTGTGTGGCCATGCTGCCTGACCCGTATATTTAGTACCAGCTAAACAAGCGGCCATTCTCCCCTCTACCATGGTGGAACGTCAACCATCATCTGGCGGCATATAGCGCCACACCAGATAGACTAAAAGCAGTACTGGCAGCCCCATCAGGGCGGTCATGGTAAAGAAATTGCTGTACCCAATAGAGTCTACAATAGAGCCAGAGTAGCCCCCCAGCAGCTTGGGAAACAGTGTCATCAACGAGCTAAATACAGCATATTGAAAGGCGGTAAAGGAGATATTGGTCAGACCGGATAGGTAGGCGATAAAAGCGGCACTGGCCAGTCCGGCACTCAGGTTATCGGCCGCGATCACCCCTATCAGCAGCGGCACATTAGCTCCAGCCTCAGCCAGCAGCAAAAACAGCAAATTGGTTCCCGCTGAGAGCAGCGCGCCTAGAAAGAGTATCTTCATCACCCCAAAGCGTAGTGCCAAACCACCGCCGAGAAAACCGCCCACAACAGTCATGATTATGCCAAACAACATAACAATATTGGCAATCTGATCCTTGGAGAACCCCAGGTCATAGTAAAAAACATTGGAGATCACCCCAAGCACGATATCCGACAGTCGATAGAAGCCGACCAGGGTTAAGATCAACAGGGCAAACCGGCCATAGCGCCGAAAAAAGTCGGTCATCGGCTCGATATAGGTCTCCTGCAGCACCTCAGGCCGCGCCAGACCGACTGCTATGGCCACCCGTGCCGCCAGCCACGCCGCCGCCACAGCCAACAACAGCCGTACACCCTGGAGTAGCAGACTGGAAAGGGCTCCGGTATCGCCACCTAACTGTAGCTTAGCCCACTCTACTGCTGTACCAGCATTAGCAAAAATAGTGATAAAAACAGTTACCGCCAATATAAACAGCAATAGAAAACGGACGTAATCCTGCAGGCTATTGAGATAGCGACTCTCCTGTCGCTGCTGCTGCGGCTCCGCAATCCAGAGAGTCGTCACCACCCCCACCCCCATAGCGGCTGCCATCCAGAGATAGGCCGACTGCCAGGCATGGTAGTTATAACCAACATCTCCACCAAACCATGCGGCCAGCTTCAACGCCCCGGCACCTGCCACCAGCATGCCGATCCGATAACCAGCTATATAGCTGGAGGCCATCAGCGCCTGCAGCTCCTGTTCCGCCGACTCGATACGGTAGGCATCGATCACAATATCCTGAGTGGCCGAGGAGAAGCCGAGCATGACCGCCGCCAGCGCCATCGGCAACAGGCCAGCTACCGGATCGGTGAAGGCCATCCAGAGGATGGCGCCGATGATGGCGCACTGCGCCAGCAACAGCCAGCTACGCCGCCGCCCCAATAGCTGTGTCAGCCAAGGCAGCGGCAGCTTGTCGATGAGCGGTGCCCAGACAAACTTGAATGAATAGCCCAATCCCGCCCAACTGAAATAGGTGACCGTAGAGCGGCTCACCTCCGCATCCCGCAGCCAGAGCGAGAGGGTGGAGAAGATAAGCAGCAGCGGCAATCCAGCGGCAAAACCGAGAAACAGCATGGTGACGACCCGTGGATGTTTATAGGCGACGAGCGTCTGCAACCAGCTGTTGTGTTGAATTTGAGTAGACATATCCTAGTTATATTATCACTGCTGTCCCGTTAACTTTTAGTAAATATGGCTTACAGCCTTATTAATAAAAGCCAGAAGGATATAGTAGGAGCCTGGGAGAGATTAAAATCAAAAAAGAGTGCGTCATTCCGGACAGCGTTTTTGCTGATCCGGAATCCAGGATTATTAAGGGCTTACTGGATACCGGGTCAAG
>CBFDBF010000100.1:0-6446 GCA_965602975.1 uncultured Gammaproteobacteria bacterium
GTGCCCAATTGTGGGATGTCGATGGGTATCTGCTCTCATATAACATCCCTACTATCCTGCATTTTGGCGGATTACCATTTGAGACTGGGTTCCAAGTTAGCAGTCTGCTTAACAAGGCCCTTGACGAGAATGACCTGAAATTAAAGACAGATAATTTCCCCGTCAGCAAGGTACTGGAAACCGGTCACTCCCAATCTGGTTTTGTTATACAGGTTACGGGTGAAAACCCAATCTGGCTTAGAGTCAGTGCCTACCCGATTCTGGATGCTAAATCTAATGTGATAGCCGTCTTAAGCTTTACTCACGAAATTAGCATGTTAATCAAAAAAGGCAAACAGCTTGAACACGATGCCTATTATGACAGCTTGACTGGACTGCCTAACCGCCTGTTGTTGAGGGATCGTCTGCAACAGGCTATGGCACGCAGTGACCGTGTGAAAGAAATCCTGGTGGTCTGTCTTTTGGATCTGGATGGCTTTAAGCTGGTTAATGACACGATGGGACATCATGCTGGTGACCTGCTGCTCAAGGAAGTTGCCCGTCGCATAAATGATAATCTAAGAGCAGAAGACTCCGCAGTACGCCTTGGAGGAGATGAGTTTGTATTGCTTATTGGGGGTTTCGCACAAGAAACTGACTGTATTAACGCCATTCAGCGCATGCTCAATGCCATTGGCGCACCCTGCCAGATAGATGGGCAATCTGTTCGTGTGACTGCTAGTATCGGCATGACGCTATACCCATCTGACTCAGTTGTATCTGACCAACTGATTCGTCACGCCGACCAGGCTATGTACAAAGCCAAGAGTAAGGGAAAAAACTGCTTTTATCTGTTTGACTTGGCAGTGGAATCAAAAATTCGTGCCAACAAAAAAGCAGTCAACAGTATTGGTAAAGCCATACAGAAAGAGCAGCTGCAGTTGTATTACCAGCCAAAAGTGAATTGTGTTGAAGGCGAGGTTGTTGGTGTAGAAGCTATGGTTCGCTGGGAACATCCAATTCTTGGAGTTATCTCGCCTGCCGAGTTTTTGCCACTGATTGAACATGACAATATGATCATTAAGCTTGGTGAATGGGTAATACAAAATGCCTTAAAACAGATTGAGATCTGGTTGGAGATGGGGCTGGATCTTAAGGTTAGTGTAAATATTGCTACACGTCATCTGTTACGGGGCGATTTTCAGGGTCTGCTGGACAGGTTGCTGCAGCAATATCCCCATGAATATGTAAAACACCTTGAAATCGAGATCCTGGAAACAACCGCGCTGGAAGATATTAATGCTGTCGGTAAAATCATCAATCATTACCATAAACAGGGGGTATCTTTTGCATTGGACGATTTTGGTACCGGCTACTCATCACTTTCACACCTTAAGCATTTGACAGCAGATAGCCTCAAAATAGATCGGAGTTTTGTTCGTTGTATGCATAAAGATCCTGGGGATCTGGGTATTATTCAGGGTATTATCGGTTTGGCTGATGCTTTTCGATGTGAGGTTGTTGCTGAGGGTGTTGAGTCTATCGAGCAGACTTTGATGTTAATTGAACTCGGCTGTAAAGTCATGCAGGGATATGCGATTGCACATCCAATGTCAGCAGATAAAATCCATAAATGGATCAATGGGTTTAAACCAGATCCACGCTGGCGATTGGCAAATAGCCATTATCCGGATCGTAATTATTTTGAATTTTTGCTATTACAAGTTACACATCGTTACTGGATGGAGCAAATCAAATCTGCCAGCAAGAACAGCAAAATTAGGGTAGATATTCATCCTCTCAATTACAACAAGTGTCGCATCACAAAATGGTATAAAAGTCATGACATGTTGCCCTACCAGAACTCTGTCGAGTTAAGAAATATAATTTCCGACCACAGGGTTATACATAGATATGTGGAACAGCTTTCTGAGTGTGACCATGAATGTTATCCAGACAAAGCAAATGAGATTGAAAAAAAACTAATAAGGGCTAGTGATGACCTGATGGTCGCTCTAAATGCTTTAAGGAAAAAAATAGCTCAAACTGCAGAGAACCAGAAACCCACCACAAAAGCGAGGATCTGACTATGACAACTGTGACCTCCCCCATTATATGGAACGATGATTACGTCACCGGTGTAGTTGAAATTGACGAACAACATATGATTTTGGTGCATACTCTAAACGAGGCCTCCAGCAAACTGGCAGAGGAGTCTAGTCTGGAGACGGTGGAGAAAATTACCCAGGATCTGCTTAGTTATGCTCTGTACCATTTTGAAACAGAAGAGGAGCTCATGCAGGAGTATAGTTATAATGAAGATGATGAAGTAAATGCTCATCGCCACCTTAGTCAGCATCGCTCATTCTCGGAAAAAGTTGTCAGTATTCGTGAGGGCCTCAAATCTGGATTACCCATATCGCCGGAGGAGTTGGTTGGTTTCCTGAATAGCTGGCTGATAAACCATATCTTGAACACTGATAAAAAACTTGGGGTCTTTATTGTTGCAAAACGTGCGGACAAGTAATTTATAGTTATCATCCGCTAAAACTTGGATTTAAATCTTGCGTTTCAGTTGATCAGGTGCTTGTAAAAGGCTGGATTCTTTATGTCATTGGCTAAGGTTCCCTAACCATGTTTAGGGTATGCTACACCTAATTTATGAGTATCAAGCGTTTTTTAGAGACTAGGATTCCACCACCGGTTTATGGCCTTATGATGGCTATGCTCATCTGGGGGCTGGCTAAGTTATGGCCATCTCTGCAGCTGCTACCATCGCCACATGGTTGGTTTGGTATTGTGCTTATTGTTATTGGTGTGAGTGTGGATTTGACTGCGCTATGGCAGTTTTTTAGCCACAAAACTACTCCTAATCCGTGGTCTCCAGAGAGAGCTGAGACGTTGGTTATCTTCGGACTCTATCGCTATAGCCGTAATCCTATGTATCTTGGCCTGCTGCTATCACTCACCGGTTGGGCGCTTTATCTTGGAAGTTTGGCTGGATTTGTCTGCTTGCCGGTTTTTGTAATCCTGATGAATTGGATGCAGATACTGCCCGAGGAGCGCGCTCTTACGGAGAAGTTTGGTGCCCCCTACCTAAACTATTTACAGCGGGTACGGCGCTGGTTATAGGCATCTAGCTCGCCAAGTCATATCCAGCTGGATTAAGTCTCCCGCGCTACGGCACGGTAGCCGATATCGCTGCGGTAGTAGACGCCATCCCAGGTGATTTGTCGTGTGAGTTCGTAGGCGCGCTGCTGCGCCTCAACCACACTGGCGCCAAGGGCAGTAGCGCAGAGTACACGCCCACCAGCGGTTACTACCTTGTCGTTTTTCATGGCGGTTCCGGCATGGAATACTTTTAGCCCATCCTTTTCACCCTGTGATAGTCCATTGATCGGCTCGCCTTTGGCATAGCTGCCGGGATAGCCGCCAGCAGCCAATACTACGCCGAGGGCGGCACGCTCATCCCACTTGGTGCTCTCCTGGTCTAGCCGTCCCTCTATAGCGGCCATACAGTGAGCCACTAGATCGGACTGCATTCGCAGCATGATGGGTTGGGTTTCGGGATCACCAAAGCGGCAGTTGTACTCTATAACTCGTGGTACTCCATCCGGCATAATCATAAGTCCGGCGTAGAGAAATCCGGTGTAGGGTAGACCTTCGGCCGCCATGCCATGGATGGTAGGGAGGATTACCTGCTGCATGATGCGGTCGTGGATCTCTGGGGTGACCACCGGGGCTGGGGAGTAGGCTCCCATGCCGCCAGTGTTGGGACCGGTGTCGCCATCACCAGCTCGCTTATGATCTTGGCTGGTGGCCATGGTAAGCGCATTTTCACCGTCTGCTATGACGATAAAACTTGCCTCTTCACCATCCAGAAACTCTTCGATTACTACTAGGTGTCCAGCCTCACCAAAGGCGTTACCTGAGAGCATATCGCGTACTGCATCTTCTGCCTGCTCTAGTGTGGTGGCGACGATCACCCCTTTGCCTGCGGCGAGACCATCTGCCTTGATTACTATAGGCGCACCTGTTGTCTGTAGGTAGGCCAGCGCCTTGGCCTCATCACTAAAGGCTTGATACTCCGCAGTAGGGATGCTGTGCCGTTCCAGGAACTCTTTGGTAAACGCCTTGGATCCCTCCAGTTGAGCCGCACCTTGAGTGGGGCCAAAACAGTTTAGTCCAGCTTGGGTAAAGGCATCTACTATACCGATTACCAGTGGCCCTTCAGGGCCTACGATGGTTAGTCCAATACTGTTCTTTTGCGCAAAGGTGATGAGTCTGTCTATCTCCTCTACCTCAATGGCTACATTTTCCAGCTTCGGCTCTAGCGCAGTACCGGCATTGCCGGGGGCAACGTACACAGTCTCAGCCAAAGGGGATTGAGCCGCCTTCCAGGCTAGCGCATGTTCGCGACCGCCGCCACCGATGATTAATATGTTCATTGCTCTGCTCCAGTATCAGTGGCGGAAATGGCGCATACCGGTGAATACCATAGCGATGTCGTGTTCATCTGCCGCGGCGATCACCTCTTCGTCCCGCATCGATCCGCCTGGTTGGATAACAGCGCGTATACCCACTGCAGCAGCACTGTCCAGACCGTCACGGAAAGGGAAGAAGGCATCCGATGCCATTACCGATCCATGTACCTCCAGACCGGCATGTTCCGCTTTGATAGCGGCGATACGGGCGGAGTTGATCCGGCTCATCTGACCGGCGCCTACACCGATGGTCATGCTGTCTCGACCATAGATAATAGCGTTCGATTTAACGAATTTGGCTATCCTCCAAGTGAAGAGCAGATCTATCATCTCCTGCTCACTGGGGGCGCGTTTAGTTACCACCTTGATCTCTTGGCTGAGTTGTAGGTCTGCATCTTGTACCAGCAGGCCACCATTGACTCGCTTGAAGTCGAGCCTGGGTTGCGCCTCTCTGCTCCATCTGCCGCACTCCAGCAGGCGTACATTTTTCTTGGCCTGCACTACCTCTACTGCTTGTGCTGAGATGCTGGGGGCTATGATTACCTCAACAAACTGGCGCTCTACTATCGCCTCGGCTGTCTTGCCATCCAGCTCTTGGTTGAAGGCGATGATGCCGCCGAAGGCCGACTCTGGATCGGTCTTGAAGGCGCGGTCATAGGCATCCAGCAGGTCGGAGCCGATAGCCACACCACACGGATTGGCGTGTTTGACAATGACACAGGCTGGGCCTTCGTCAAACTGCTTGACGCACTCCAAGGCGGCATCGCTGTCGCCGATATTGTTGTAGGAGAGCTCTTTACCCTGGATTTGGCTGGCGGTAGCGATGCAAGCCTCTGGCTGGTCACGTTCGATGAAGAAAGCGGCCTTCTGGTGTGGGTTTTCGCCATAGCGCATGGTCTGAACCTGGCGGTACTGTAGGTTGATGGTGCGAGGAAAGGTGGTAACCTCTCCATCTAGTCTAGTGCCAAGATAGTTAGCGATGGCGCCATCATAGCTGGAGGTGTGCTCAAAGGTCTTTACCGCCAGATCGAAGCGGGTTGTAGCGGTGACATTGCCACTGTTTGCATCCATCTCCTCTAGCACTCGTGAGTAGTCAGCTGCAGCTACAACTACGGTGACGTCGGTATGGTTCTTGGCGGCAGCACGTAGCATGGTAGGGCCGCCGATATCGATGTTCTCTATAGCTGTGGCCAGGTCGCAGTCGGGATCAGCTGAGGTCTGCTCAAATGGGTAGAGGTTAACCACTATCATATCGATGGCATCGATATTGTTCTCCTGCATCACCACGTCATCGATCCCGCGCCGTCCGAGGATGCCACCGTGGATCTTGGGGTGCAGAGTCTTGACTCGTCCGTCCATCATCTCGGGAAAGCCGGTATATGTTGATACTTCGGTAACTCTTACGTTGTTTGCAGCGAGTAGTTTGGCGGTACCACCAGTGGAGAGGATCTCCACTTTGCGCTGTTGTAGTTCACGGGCGAACTCTACGATATCGGTTTTATCAGATACGCTGATCAGGGCTCTGCTGATTGACATGGTTTAATCTCTTGGTTGTGGATTTGTGGGCGGTGATTACATTGGTACGGGAGTGGCGGTTAAGGTTATTCGATACCGTATTTGGCCAGTTTTTTTCGTAGGGTGCTGCGGCTGATGCCGAGAATGGCGGCGGCACGGCTCTGATTCCCCTCCATCTCCTGCATTACGCTCTCTAGCAGGGGGCGCTCTACTTCTGAGATTACCATACGGTAGAGGTCGCTTACCGTATGCCCATTCATCTGTTTGAAGTAGCCCTTCAGGGCCTCCTGCACGCATTGGTGCAGTGGTTCATGTTGCGCTATCTTTTTAGTGGCCGACGTGGCCATACTGTTCTCCAGAGTTATACTGTATCAAGCTCCAGTTGCCCAAAGAAACTATCGACCAGTGCGGTCTGCTGCTGTGGCTCTGTTGCCTGATTTATCTCTTTCCTGAATAGGGCGCTTCCCG
>CBFDBF010000101.1:0-6406 GCA_965602975.1 uncultured Gammaproteobacteria bacterium
AATCGCAACAGCTAGGTGAGTCAGGAAGATGCCCAGCCATATGACAGCTGCAGTGCGGTGAATGATGCCCTCCATCTTCACGCCACCGAAGAACACCACCACCGCCTTGGCCCAGTCGGTGTGTGCAAATAGTAGAGTGGTTCCGGTCAGGATCAGGACCATTGTAGAGATAGCAAACAGGCCGTGGATCCAGCGCCAGACTGCCGGAAAACGGCGGAAGTAGACCACATCAGGATGATCCCTATCTTCAATAAATCCCTTGCCCTGAATGCGATCCATTACCTCGCGATAGAGCCACAGCATCACATGAGCCCAGAAGAATGCCATCACGGAGTAGATCAGAATCTGCATAAAGAGCTTGAAGGTCCACAGACCCGGATAGTTCTCCTTATCGTCCGCATCACCATGCGGCCAGAAGGTCAGGAAATTCTCATTGGCCTCCTTGTGGCAAACCTTACAGTTTTCCAGGCGATTGTTGGCGTGGATTTCAGAAGTAGGATCATCTTCATCTTTGATCTTATGACTACCATGACAATCATGACATTTGGCAGTGTTGGTATAACCAAGACGATGCACCTGGCCGTGATAAGAGTCGAAGTAGGTGCGTTGAGCCTCCTTATGGCAGTCGCCGCAATTCTTGGTGATAGCTAACTTGGCCCTGTCGGTCTCGGGAGAGTCGATGGCGTGGGTGGTGTGACAATCGGAGCACACTGCAGACTCGCTATCTCTCTTCTCCAGTACCGCCTTACCGTGATTGGAGGTGCGGTAATCATCCAGCTGCTTCTCATGGCAGCGACCGCAGACTTCAGGATTTGTCAGGCGCTTCTCTTTGCGCTGAATGCTGCCGAGTTCCCCAATATTATGGGCATCGTGGCAATCGTAGCAGGTGGCATTAGTACGCGCCTGATCCTGCTTACTCGGCTGGGCATGAATCGACTGCATATAATTACCGACCTGCTCATTGACAACCTTAAGCCGCTCATATTTACCGTCCGGATCATCTTTGTGTTTTTCCCATGTATCTTGATGACATTCGATGCACCCGACGATAACTTGAGGTGCCCTGCGATGCGGTACGCGTTCAATGGTAGTGTGACAATCGTTGCAGCGCAGCTTACCATGCACACTTGCATCGATTTGCTCACGATGCACAAAGATCTTGACCTTACTGCCGTCATCGCGCACATCGGTCTTCTCCTTCTCATCACCGTGACAGGTCAGGCAGCGTTCGTTGGAAATGATACGTCTGCCTGTTTCGGGATCGAAGTTATGAATCATCAACTCGCCCGTATCTGCCGTTGTGGCATGGGCCGCAGGCATAATGAATAGGCTAAGTAGTACCACCCAAAAGCAGGCTAATCGTGTAGATACGATACGTCTTGGCATCGTTGTCCTCCGTTTTCTCTATTCTTGGCTATCAGTCGCCTGACGTAAGAGCACAACTGCTCATCAGGGGCAATCTCATTATTAGTTGGTCGCAAAAGCGCATGGGTTATCCTGTAAACATCTCCAAGTAAGGACTACTCTCCTTACCTCTCTTATTTTGTTATATTTGCAGCGATCAGTTTATACCAATTATCGCTGGAAGCTAGGGAGAAGAATAGATAGGTGGATTCTCTTCTATATCCTTACAAGCCAAGCTAACGCACGCGGTACGATAGGTTGGCGATACAAAAGAATTTCAGATCCAACTACTTGCTCCTCTCAATCCGGAACCGACCCCAACTTGCATTGATATATGGAGAATATGAACTTCAACTAATAAAATCAACTGGTTTTTAGATGTTTGGCGAAATATCCCAATAATCTATCGGCTGAAGTAAGAGACACCAGAGAATCCTGTGCAAATCCTAAAGGTGTCTGCAGATTTTATATACTTTGGCTAATGATAGAAGCCAACATGGTCACCTGATATTACTGGTTATAGAACACTAGATCTATTCTGTGGCATCTATGCGACAAGCCCCAACCGAACCTATCTGGCAGGTAGAGCCATCTATCCAGATGGCACTATCCAGGATTGTGTCGGTGAATTTCGCTCCGCCCAGCTTTGCATTTCTGAAGTTGGCAAAACTTAGATCCGCACCGCTTAGATCAGCATAGGTGAGGTCGCTATGCTGTACATCAACCCCCTTCATCCTGGCGTTGGTAAATTCAGCATAGCTAAGATCAGAGCCAGACAGGTTAGCATACATAAGATCACTATCTCTGAAATTGCTACCAGAGAGCTGCGCCTGACGTAGCATGACGCTATTTATTATCGCCCCACTCAGATCCACACCCTCCGCCTGTAACCGATCAAAATTGCAATTACGCCAATTTACTCCTGGCGCAGGTGGTGCTTGGCAGTCTGGCTCTGCTACTGTAGGCGGGGCACCCAGATAGAGTCCGCCACCGATCAGCAGCACAATCAATAAAACCGTCACCAAAATACCGATATATGGCCGCTCTTTCTGCTCCTGTAAATGCTGCAAATCCTCCCTGGCCTGCCGATGCTTTTGCAGCACCTCCGACTCATCCTGGCGTCGCTCACCTGCACGCCGCTCTTGAAACTTGAGATCATCCTCGGCTGAGCGCCGCTCTCTGCCGGTGCGTTCATCTTCACGCATATGAGCCGGGATCAGGCGTTCAATATTGCCATCCAAGGCCGCCTTGCGCACCTCTGGCGGCACCACATCTGGCACCATTGAGACCGGTTTCCAACTCTCTTGATCACTGCTAACCTCATCATCCATAAGAACCCGCCCCAAGAGCACAAAGCGACGCACTGTACCACAGGGAAATGGCCCCTGTAGCTTAGCGCCACGCCGCACATACCAGAGAGGCTGTCTGCCGTCGTTATCCTGTTTTTTTGCCATAATCTAAAAATAGATCAATAACTGGCCAATCTGGCCGCTGTATAATGTATAGAGCCACCAATCTGTGATAAATGCAAATATCTGACCTCATATCCAGCCCACGCCTCACCATTGAGATGGCGCGTAACAGGGTTCTGCAAAACCTGCAGGCCGGTCAAATTCTGCACGCCAAAGTATTAACCCCATCTGCACACAACCGCGTGCAGCTACAGATCGGCACAGCAGAGATCATTGCACGCACCCAGACCAACCTATCTCAGGGTCAACGCATCATCCTTGATGTTATAAAAACCGGCCCACTTCCAGAACTCCGGCTGCTCCAGCAGAGCGGTATGCGTGAGGTTCACGCCTCGGCACTGCGCACTATTCTGCCTCGACAGATACCCTTGCAAAATTTGTTCCGGAGTTTACAACAGCTACACACTGCTATTGCCAAAGCCACCCCTAGCGATCTATCCATCCAAACACAACCGACAGCAAGCAACACCCGACAAAAGGTTGGAGATGAAGTGCTGCAACTACTCCGCAGTATAACCACAGAATCTGGATCGATGCAGAAAACCGGCGACCGTATAGGCCCGAAGCTACTCAATAGAGTAGCCGCTATTCTTGGCTCTACTGCAACCAGTGGTAAAGCTACCTTCCCCTCTACCCTGCGTCAGCTATTTATCGATTCAGGCATATTCCTGGAGCCCAAGCTAGCTGCTGGGCAGCCGCCAGGAAATGACCTCAAGGCCACACTGCTGCTACTGCTATTCCAAATACGTACAGCCATGGCGCAGACACAACAGCTAGAGCGTCCCACCGCCCCAACCGGAGAGCAACATAACCAGCCCCAAGCCGATTCTGCCACTACTAAACTGCTCAACCTGTTACTACGCCAAACAGAGGGCGGGTTAGCTAGAATACAGCTGAATCAACTCAACTCGATGCCACCCGAAGATGGCGGCAAGCCGATGTGGCAATTTGAGCTACCACTGCGCCACCAAGATGGATTTGATAGCTTTAAGGTTAAGCTGGAGCAGGAGAGTAGTAACGATGCAGCGGCGCAACACCGCTGGCGGGCAACCATAAATTTTGATCTGGATCCACTGGGGCCGGTGCAAGCACAAATCTCCATTCAGGGTGAAGAGGTCTCTGCCCTGTTTCTGACCGAGGCAACCGAGAGTACTAACCTGATCGATCAAAACCTACCAAATCTGGATCTGGCATTTTCCAAGGCAGGCCTAAAGGTGGGGCATCTAGCTGCACAAAAGAGCAGTGGAGTGACGCTAGAAGAGAGACATCCATCTCCACGACCACTACTGGATGAGAAGGCGTGAGTAGCGACATAGATAGAGAGCCAGATATCGCCATAGCGCTGCACTATGATGGTGAGAATGCACCACGCATCAAGGCTAAGGGTGAGGGTAATCTGGCTGCACAGATCATCCAGCTGGCGGAGGAGCATGGCATTCCGCTGCATGATGATCCTGATCTAGCCGCTATTTTGACACAGATACCGCTGGGAGATGAGATCCCGGAGAACCTATATATCGCTATCGCCGAAGTGATAGCCTTCGCCTATATCATATCTGGCAAGCAGCCCGTTGGCTTTCAACCAGCAGAGTGATGCTGGAGCTGAAAACCATATAAACCACCCACCCCAGTCCTCCCCACTAGTAGGGAGCGGGTACCTGTCCATGGCAGCACCACCACAACCATCCCGTCCCCACAAGCAGCCCCCCCTCCTAACCTAGGCTTCCACTCCAAGCTAACGCCATTCACCTATTAGTGTGGGAAGTGTAGGAGGGGAGCCTAAAACAGGGTGATTTGAGGTTTAGTTCTGTTGCAGCCTACAGCAGAATAGTTAAGCATATACGGTAATTGGTATGTTATTCTTTTTTTAGCCTTAGATGAATGAGGCTTATATAAACTACGTTATATTCTAAAGTGTCTTAATCAACTCAAAAAGGATTATGCAATGTTAATAAGCACAGAAAAATTAAAACGCATAAGGATTTTTTTAATCGCTGCAATACTACCCTTAATATTGACAGGCTGTGAAGGTATTGCTGTGGTGGCACAAGTCAAAGGAGCTACAGGAACGCTCGAATTAACCAATAACGGTACTGGTAAAATTGTTGTTATTGAGGATGGCCTATATGTGATGAAAGACAAATTACATGATGGTTATCGATATAGGGTCGAAGTCGTCCCCGGAAGTGATACAGGTCAAGGGCATCAATGTGTAGTGACTGGCGGTTCGAATAATGACGGCAGTGGCAGAATAACAAATGGTCAAAGCGTTTTAATTATGGTTAATTGCCATCCAGTATAGTGGGGCACGATTTTTAGATAGTCCTAGTAAGTATGTTCCGCTCTACTATGATGAATAACTTAAGCTGAAAACCCTATAATCTCCCCCACTAGTGGGGAGGGGGCGCCTGTCCATGGCAGCACCGCCACAACCATACAATCCCCACAAATAACTCCTCTCGTCTCCTTCCTACAAAGTAGTACCACTCGTCTCCTCCCTCACTAATGGGCGACGCCTACAGGGATGTAGGTGAATGGCGTTAGCTTGGAGTGGAAGCCTAGGTTAGGAGGGAAACTCTAAAACAGGAAGATTTCAAACCGCATTATGTTGCAGCCTACAGCAGAACTGCTGGGCATATATGTGAGTGGATATTCTGTGCTGAAATAGGGTGCTATTCACTTCTGTTTGCGCTGCCCCCGATCATCCGACTCTTTCTGCGCGCGAGCATCTACACCCTTACGCTCCTCCTGCTTATAACGATCTACTATCTTGTCCAGGGCTTGGGTACGCACATGTTTCTGCTGCCACTGGTCCTTATGCCCAGAGCACTCTGAACGGCGCTCCAGAACTATCACCTCCTGCTCTTTGATCGCCCGCTCCAGCTTGCTCAGAAATGCACGGTACTCCTGTAGTTGCGTAGCTGACATACCATGTTTAGCGGCACTATTGAAACGCCCAAGATACTCAGCATGATATTGACACAGCTCATCTAGTCGCTGCTCCTGCTCATGCATCCTGCGGCGGCTATCACCCAACTGGCGGGCAGCAGTCTGCTCTTTCGATACAGCGACCCTCTGCACCGGTCTTAAACGTCTTGATTTAACCATAATAGCCTCTTGTTTAGGACAGCTCTTATTAAATCCATCCATGGCTTGATCAGAGCAGATAAATGCAAAACAGGTGTTTACATTTAGTCGGATTTCAATGATCTATAGCCGTACAAAACGGCAATACATACTGATCTTACCCAGTCACTGCCATATCAGTTGGCGGCGGCGGAAACAGTGCCATCAACTCCTCTATACTCCGCTCTAAAGATACTGGATCACGCATATCTTGACGCAGGAACTCCTCTAACAGCGGCATGGCATCAATCGCTGCATCGATCCGCTCATCTGTGCCCCGTTCATAGGCACCAACAGTGATAAGATCTCGGTTTTGCTGATATATAGAGTATAGATGTTTAAATGCCAATACCGTCTCTTTATGCTCTAGTGAGATGATGTCGTTCATCGCCCGCCGGTGGCTG
>CBFDBF010000102.1:0-6349 GCA_965602975.1 uncultured Gammaproteobacteria bacterium
TACAGAGTGGTGCCCAAGGTTATCTACTCAAGGAGATGGAGCCGGATGATCTGGTGAAGGCGTTGGAGCATATTAGTAACGGCACTACCGTAGTTGCACCCGAGCTGACTGGTGCCTTGGCCAGGGTCGTGCAGGGGGGGGGAGACCCGGCTGTAGCCGATGATCTATTCTCCAGCCTTACTCCACGTGAACGCGAGATTCTATGTCATCTGGTAGAGGGGCAGAGTAACAAGTCAATAGCGCGTGATCTAGGTATCTCTGATGGTACGGTCAAGCTGCATGTGAAGGCGATCATGCGTAAGCTCGGTGTTCACTCACGGGTAGAGGCTGCGGTGATCGCGGTAGAGCGTAACCTCTGTGTGCGGGATACAGGGTAGGGAGTTACTGGCTCCTGGTAAACTCCGTGGCCGCTGCAATTAACCGCCGGGTGTACTCCTCCTGCGGATGTTCGAATAGATGTTGTGCTTGGCCATACTCTACTGGCTTACCGTGTTGTAACACCAATATCTCATCACTCAATGCACGTACTACCGTGAGGTCATGGCTGATAAATAGATAGGCCAGCCCATGGCGCTCCTGCAATCTCTCTAGTAGATCGATAATCTGCCCTTGCACGGTACGATCTAGCGCAGAGGTGGGCTCATCCAGCACAATTAGTTTGGGCTGCATGATCATGGCTCGGGCAATGGCTATACGCTGCCGCTGCCCGCCGGAGAACTCATGTGGATAGCGCTGGCGGCTGGCCGGGTCTATTCCAACCTCCTCTAAAATCTGGATAACTGCCTGTTTACGACTCTCTCTAGAGCCGATATTGTGCGCCTCCAGACCTTCGGCAACGATCTCGGCCACCGACAGACGGGGACTAAGTGAGCCGTATGGGTCTTGGAATACCATCTGCATGTGGGGGCGGATTGGTTGCATCTGCTTGCCGTTCAGGGCAGCTATCTGCTGCTGCTCAAAGCGAATCTCTCCGCTGCTCTGGGTTAGGCGTAGCAGCGCCAGTGCCAGCGTGGTTTTGCCTGAGCCACTCTCACCAACGACCCCAAGGGTGCGGCCGGACTGGATGGAGATGTCTACTCCATCGATAGCCTTCAGATGGTCTATTGTGCGGCGCAGCAGCCCCTGCTTGATCGGAAACCACACCTTAAGATCGGTGCAACCGACTATCTCAGGCGCACTGTTAGGTGGTTTTATGGCGCGCACCCCCGGCTCTGCCTGGAGCAGCATCTTGGTGTAGTTGTGTTGTGGCTGCGTAAACAGGGTTGCTGTATCAGCCGTCTCAACCAGCTCACCCTGGCGCATGACTGCTACTCGGTCGGAGACCTTCTCAACCATCGTCAGATCGTGGGTGATCAGCAGTATAGCCATCCCCATGCTGGCCTGGAGCGATTTAAGCAGGGTGAGGATCTCCGCCTGTACGGTTACATCCAGCGCGGTGGTTGGCTCATCTGCGATCAGGATATCTGGTCGGTTGGCCAGAGCCATAGCGATCATCACCCGCTGGCGCTGCCCCCCGGATAGTTGTATCTGGACCTTATGGAGAAGGTTCAACGTTTCGGCACGCGCCTCATCTGAGCCCATCTGTTGATGTAGTAACAGCACTTCACTGATCTGTTTTTCGATCGTGTGCAGGGGGTTCAGGGCGGTCATCGGCTCCTGGAATATCATACCGATATCATCGCCACGAATATCCTGTAATAGAGTATTGTCTGCCCCTATGATCTCCTGCCCACGGTATTTGATAGAGCCAGATGGATGAGATGCCTTGGGGTAGGGCAGTAGCTGCATGATTGATAGGGCGGTTACCGATTTGCCCGAGCCGCTCTCACCGACCAGTGCCAGGGTCTCCCCCGCCTTCAGCTCAAAAGAGATCTGTTTGACCGCCTCGATATCACCTTTACCGGTGTGGAAGGTGACGGATAGGTCGTGCACTGTGAGCAGAGTTTTGTTATCCACCGTGCTCATCCGAAATGCTTGCGTGGATCAAAGGCATCACGCACCGCTTCGCCAATAAAGATAAGCATCGACAGCATCACCGCTATGGTGAAGAATCCGGTAAGTCCAAGCCAAGGTGCCTGTAGGTTGGCCTTGCCCTGTGCTAGCAGCTCTCCTAGAGAGGCGGAGCCTGGTGGCAGGCCGATACCTAAAAAGTCGAGTGAGGTGAGCACCGTTACCGAACCGGCCAGAGTGAAGGGCATAAAGGTCAGGGTTGCAACCATCGCATTTGGCAGTATATGGCGGAACATTATTTTAGCGTCACTCACTCCCATAGAGCGGGCGGCACGCACATACTCAAAATTGCGCGCTCGCAGAAACTCCGCTCGTACCACTCCGACAAACCCCATCCATGAGAAAAGCAGCATGATCGCCAGTAGCCACCAGAAATTTGGCTCTACAATACTGGCCATAATGATTAGCAGATAGAGGATAGGCAGCCCCGACCAGACCTCAATAAAGCGTTGAAAAAAGAGATCGACCCAGCCTCCAAAGTACCCCTGTACCGCACCGGCAGCAATACCGATGATGGCAGATATAAAGGTCAGGGCGAAGCCAAACAGAATAGAGATACGAAACCCGTAGATCAGCCGTGCAGTAACACTGCGCGCCTGGTCATCTGTCCCCAGCCAGTGTTGTGCATCTGGGGGGGAGGGTGCGGGAGTTGGTAGATCCCAGGCTACGGTCTGATGGTCATAGCGCACCAGTGGCCACACCATCCAGCCGCTGCTGTTTATCTTTTTTTGGATAAACGGATCCTGATAATCGGCCTCGGTACCAAACTCGCCACCAAAGGTGGTCTCGGCATAGGCGTGAAATATGGGGCTATATAGTTCCCCCTGATAGCTAACGATAAAAGGTTTGTCGTTGGCGATGAACTCGGCAAACAGAGTTAGCAGAAACAGGATTAGAAATAGCCAGAGTGACCACCAGCCACGTTTGTTAGCCTTGAAGGCTGACCACCGTTTTTGGGTTATCGGATTCATCGACCATCCTGCCGTTCAAAATCTATCCTGGGGTCGATCAGGGTGTAGGTCAGATCGCCGACCAGATTCATAATCAGCCCCAGCAGTGAGAAAAAGAAGAGCGTACCAAACATAACTGGATAGTCTCTTTCGAATGCCGCCTTAAAACCGAGCAGACCCAAACCATCAAGACTGAAGATAATCTCTATAAGTAGTGAGCCGGTAAAGAGGATGCCGATGAATGCTGTGGGAAATCCGGCAATAACAATCAGCATGGCGTTGCGAAACACATGCCCCAGCATGACCCGGCGTTCAGTCAGCCCCTTGGCGCGTGCGGTGGTTACATACTGCTGGTTGATCTGATCGAGAAACGAGTTTTTGGTCAGCATCGTCAGGGTGGCAAAGCCGCCGATGGTCATAGCAGTTACCGGTAGTACCATATGCCACAGATAGTCGGTTATTTTGTCGGGCCAGGAGAGGGTGTCCCAGTTCTCGGAGGTTATTCCGGCCAGTGGAAACCAGTCGAGATAGCTGCCGCCAGCAAACAGCAGCAGCAAAAATACCGCGAACAGAAAGCTGGGGATGGCGGTGCCGATTATAATGGCCACGCTGCTCCAGACATCAAACGGAGTGCCGTCACGGGTTGCCTTGAGGATGCCAAGCGGGATGCTTATCAGATAGACCAGCAGGGTGGTCCAGATGCCGAGAGAGATCGATACCGGCAGCTTATCCTTTACTAGATCAACCACGCTTCTATCCCGAAAAAAACTATCCCCAAAATCCAACTGAACATAGTTTTTTAGCATGGTTAAAAAACGGATATGCAGCGGCTGATCAAATCCAAACTGCTTCTCCAGGCTTTTGATGAATTCAGGATCTAGCCCCTGCGCCCCACGATATTTGCTGGCTGCACTACTGCTGTTACTGCCAATTTTGCCCTGTAAATTCTCTCCAGATCCACCTTGAGTTACTCTGGTGGTTATATCTGCACCGTGGCCGGTGAGGTTGGCAATCACCTGCTCCACCGGCCCGCCGGGTGCGGCCTGTATGATCAGAAAGTTAACTAGCATGATCAGCAGTAGGGTAGGGATGATTAGCAGCAGTCGTCTAACAATGTATGAGCCCATCATGCAGCCCCGTCTGTTGGCTTCGGCTTTCCAAGATAGCGCTTTAGCATAAAGCCACCAAGGAGCAGAACTGCAAATAGCAGCCACCATGGACGCCCTTTAGCTGCACTATCTTGCGTATTGCTCTCAAGTTTACGTCCATCCATTGCCAGTTTGAGTGCGGCAACTTTATCCTCATCAAACCACCAGCGAGAGATCGTCACCCCATCTTTTAGCGGTATATCAGGGCGGCCAAATTTATCCCAATAGAGGATGCGGTCTGCCGCCAGATGCCAGTTGGGAACCACATAAAAACCGAATAGCAGGAGTCGATCCAGCGCCTTGGTGTAGGCGGTCAGGCTCTCGCGATCGGGTGCCTGTATCAGCTTCTCTACAATCTTATCTATCACCGGGTTATTTACTCCGGCAAAATTGCGCGAGCCATCTGACTCTGCCGCGCTGCTTGTCCAGTAGTTACGCTGTTCATTGCCGGGGTTCTCGGATTGGCCAAAACCTGAGATCAAGGCGTCAAAATCGAATGAGCGGATACGGTTTATATACTGTGCGGTGTCAACCAGACGGACATTCACCTGCATCCCCAGACGGCGTAGATTGCGCACCCAGGGGAGCATGATGCGCTCAAATGCGTTGGATACCAGCAGGATCTCAAACTTAAACTGCTCTCCGTTGGAGTTTACCAGCTTCTGCTCTTGTACTCTCCAGCCAGCCTTGGTTAGTAATTTGAATGCTTGGCGCAGGTTATCTCGTGACCAGCCGCTGCCATCGGTTTCTGGAATGGCGATAGGCTCTATAAATATACGTTCCGGGATCTCTCCACGGTACTGTTCCAGTATCTTCAGCTCTCTGCCGTCAGGTAGTCCAGTTGCCGCCAGTGGCGAGTTGGAGAAGTAGCTGCGAGAGCGGGTGTACTGATTAAAGAACAGATTTCTGTTGGTCCACTCAAAATCAAAGGCGAGACCGACTGCCTCACGCACCAGTGGGTCTTTAAAAACCTCACGCCTGGTGTTGAGCATTGTCCCCTGCATCCCTTGGGGTGCCTGGTGGGTGACGCGATCCATAATTAGCAGCCCATCTTTCACCACATCCACAGCGTAATCCAGAGCCCACGCCTTGGCCTGATTCTCATGGAGAAAATCTAGCCGCCCGGATTTGAGGGCGAGGCGAATGGCCGTTACATCACGAAAGTAGTCGGTGCGTATCTGCGCAAAGTTGTTCTGTCCAACCCGTACCGGATGATCCTTGGCCCAGTAGTCGGCGACCCTCTCCTGCAGGACAAAGCGTCCTGCCTCAAACTTTTTAATCCGGTAGGGGCCGCTGCCGAGCGGTGGCTCCAGGGTGGTCTTGCTAAAATCGCGCCCCTCCCAGTAGTGCTTTGGCAGGATTGGAAGCTGTCCAATAATCAGGGGTAGCTCTCTATTGTTGGTCTGATTAAAGGCGAAGCGTACCCGCAGTCTATCCAGCTTCTCGACCTTGTCTACGCTTGCATAGTAGAAGCGGTACTGCGGGCTACCTTTTTCAATCAGGGTGTTAAATGTCCATATAACATCATCGGCAGTGATCGGTTCGCCATCATGCCAACGCGCCTTTGGGTTGAGGTTGAATATTACCCAGGAGCGATCATCCGGCCACTCAACTGTCTCTGCGATCAGTCCATAGTTGGTAAACGGCTCATCTGCACTAGCCACCATCAAGGTCTCGACCGATCCGGTTGCAACTGCATTGCCTTTGGCGATGAAGGGGTGAAAACTGTCGAAGGATGACTTCTGCACCGGCGCGACCCGAAAGGTTCCACCCACCGGTGCATCTGGGTTTACATAATCAAAGTGTTTGAAGTCAGCAGCATATTTTGGTGGCTCATCATATAGGGTAATAGCATGGGACTTGTGGACAGCAGCAGTGGCTGGCAGACAGGAGAGAGTTCCAGCTATAAATGCTGTGCAGAGTAGAGCAGCAAGATGGTTGTGGATGCTAGTCATGTTCTCCTTGGTAGCTCATTGATGCTGTCCTGATAACTCACCTGTTGGATGGACCCACCACCATACCTCCCCCACAAGTGAGGGCTACCACCATACCTCCCCCACAAGTGGGGGCTACCACCATACCTCCCCCACAAGTGGGGGAGGCTAGGAGGGGGAGTCTAAAAAATAGCAACATAACTGTTCTACTCCAAACCCGAACCTTAACCCTAGGTAAAGCTTATGCTCCCATCATCTGTTATCCCCGCGGAGGCGGGAACCCATATTGTTAGCCCCACTGAATTTT
>CBFDBF010000103.1:0-6334 GCA_965602975.1 uncultured Gammaproteobacteria bacterium
ATCTTATGCGGTAGCAGGTTCATCGGACAGGCGGTGACACAACGCAGGCAGCTGATACATGCACTGGCACTGTCAGGATGGGGTAGCTCGGCAGCACTCGGTGATAGTATGCAGTTGGTCGCCTTGACTATCGGCAGGGCATCATGTGATACCGATATCCCCATCATAGGGCCGCCCATTATCAGACGGGATGCCTGTTTGGTGTAGCCACCAGCCTGTGCTACCAGCTCCTCCACCGGCGTCCCTACCAGTACCTCAAGGTTCTGCGGTTCTGCTATCCCATCTCCGGTTACGGTGAGGTAGCGGGATATCAGCGGACGACCATCAAGTACTGCATCGGCCACTGCTGCCGTAGTTCCTACATTGTGGCAGACAAAGCCTATGTTAGACGGCAGACCACCAGATGGAACCTCTTTTCCGGTGAGGATATAGATCAGCTGCTTCTCGCCACCGCTGGGGTAGCGGGTGGGGATTACTACCACTTCGGTAGTGCTCTCCAGTCCGGCATCTACTACTGCCTTGCGCATCGCTTCGGCGGCAGCTGGTTTGTTGTCCTCGATTCCGATCAGACACTTTTCGATCTGCAGCATACAGCACATGATCTTAATGCCATCCATAATGCGGTCGGCATGGTGCTGCATAAACAGATCATCACAGGTGATAAATGGTTCACACTCTGCACCGTTGATTATCAGGGTGTGGATATCCTGGCCGGGCGGTGGGTTGAGTTTGACACTAGCGGGGAAGCTAGCACCACCCATACCAACCACTCCAGCATTGCGCACCCGCTGGACGATCTCCTCTCTGCTGAGAGAGGTGAAGTTGTCTATCGCCTCTGGTAGTTCGATCCACTCATCCTTGCCATCGGTCTCGATGACGACACAGGAGCCACTGAGGCCAGAGGGGTGGATAATAGGGAGGTCTGTAATCTCTACTACGGTGCCAGAGCTTGAGGCGTGAACTGAGGCGCTTATAAAGCCACCAGGTTCGCCGATCATCTGCCCCTTGAGCACTTTATCGCCCACCGCAACCAGCGGTTTTGCCGGTGCGCCTAGATGCTGCTGTAGCGGTATGGTCAACCGCTCAGGCATGGTGGCCTTTTGTAGTTTACGCTGGAGTGACTGTGCCTTGTTGTCTGGTGGATGAATTCCGCCGTTGACCTTCCAGAGTTTGCGGGTAGATGTTTGCATAGTTATGCCGCTCCACTCTGTAGTGTTGGTTCGGTTGCAGCTACGTCGCTGTCCGGGATGGGCCAGCTCCAATTGGCAAGGGTGACCGGGATCGGCTCCATATAGATACAGTCTACCGGGCACGGCTCTACGCATGCCTCACAGCCGATACACTCAACGGTGATGACAGTATGCATCTGTTTGGTGGTCCCGAGGATGGCATCTACCGGGCAGTGTTTCAGGCAGACGGCACAACCGATACAGTCTGCTTCATCAATTACCGCTACCACCGGGCCGGTTACCTCTGCGCCATCTTCACCCATCGGCATGGGGTCGATTCCGAGAATCTCGGCCATCGCTAACATTGTTGATTCGCCTCCGGGTGGGCAGCCGTTGATCGGGGCGTTACCTTCGGCTACCGCCTCAGAGTAGGGGCCACAACCGGGAAAACCGCACTGTCCACACTGGCTTTGCGGCAGCACTTCGTTGATCTTCTCCGCAATTGGATTCTCCTCTACATGGAAGCGGATGGAGGAGAAGCCCAGCAGCAGCCCAAAAAAGAGGGCGAGCAGGGATATTGCGATGATTGCGATTAACATATCTGACCTGCCCCCTTAATTGGATACTAGTCCAGCAAAACCGAGAAAGGCCATCGACATCAATCCTGCCGTGATCATGCCGATTGCGCTCCCCTTGAAGGGTAACGGCACATCCGATACATCAATCCGTTCGCGTACAGAGGCGAACAGGATCAGCACCAGCGAGAAGCCTGCGGCAGCACCAAAGCCGTACAGTGCCGACTCGATGAAGTTGTGCCCCTCTTGTATGTTGAGCAGGGCAACACCAAGCACTGCACAGTTGGTGGTGATTAGTGGTAGGAAGATCCCCAGGGTCTGGTAGAGAACCGGGCTGGTTTTGTGCATCACCATCTCAGTGAACTGCACCAGTACTGCGATAATCAGGATAAAGGCGATGGTGCGCAGGTACTCAAGACCGAGCGGGATCAGCATATACTCATTGGTCAGATAGCTGCTGATCGACGCCAAAGTTAGGACGAAGCTGGTGGCCAGGCTCATTCCAACGGCCGTATCTATCTTGCTGGAGACGCCCATAAAGGGGCAGAGTCCCAAGAATTTCACCAGTACAAAGTTGTTTACCAGTACGGTGCTGATCAGAATTAGGATGTACTCTTGCATCTGCTGTCCTGTCTAATTTAGTTAAATTTAAGACAATACTGAAGGTTATCAGATTTTCCCCACGGGTAGCATTGAATTTTCTAATGTATTTATTGAGCAGGCTTTGCTAGGGGCTGTTTTGATTCCCCATTTTACTCCCCTCCCTAACCCTCGGCAATTGCTCCTGCATTGCCCTAGCGCCTACAGGGAGGTAGGTGAATGGCGTTAGCTGGGAGTGGAAGCCTAGGTTAGGAGGGGGAGTCAAACATCTAAAATATTGTTTTTACGTACCAGACTCATTCTAACTATTCTATCAGCGACATGGGATCAGACAGATCCTACCGGGATGCCGCCACCATCGCCTCGATCTGCTGCGGCTCTACTCTAGTCATAAGTGGCTTGAACTTGGCAATCTCATGATTCAGCAGAGGGGTGGCCAGCTGCTCCCAGCTGAGCGGTTCGATCTGCATAAACGCCTCCGCCTGCTCGGTGGTGGTGGGCAGCACCGGGCGCAGATAGCCGATAAGTAGCCGAAACAGGTTGATCCCCATAGAGCAGATATCCTGTAGCTCCTGCTCTCTGCCATCCTCTTTGGCGACAACCCACGGTTTTTTCTCATCGATATACTGGTTGGCTTTATCTGCCAGGGTCATTATCTCGCGGATCGCTCGGCTAAACTCCCGCTGTTGGTAGCAGTCGGCGATGCTCTCTCCTGCTGCTACAAACTCTTGGTAGAGCTCTGGTTCTGATAGCTCTGCCGACAGCCTGTTATCAAACCGTTTATGGATAAAACCGGAGCAGCGGCTGGCGATATTGACCACCTTGCCGACCAGATCTGAGTTTACTCGGGCGGTAAAATCTCCCAGATTCAGATCGATATCTTCGATCCCACTCCCCAGCTTGGCTGCAAAATAGTAGCGTAGATACTCTGGATTGAGGTGGTCGAGGTAGCTGCTTGCCTGGATGAAGGTGCCGCGTGATTTGGACATCTTTTTACCATCCACGGTGAGAAAGCCGTGAGCAAAGATGGCGCTTGGGGTGCGAAAACCGGCACCATGTAGCATTGCAGGCCAGAACAGGGCGTGGAAGTAGATGATATCTTTGCCGATAAAGTGGTATAGCTCTGCGTTGGAGTCTACTCCCCAGAATTGGTCAAACGCCGCTTCCGGCGTCCTGCCTCCCGCGGCACTTGCACTTCCCTGTGCATCGTCCAGACCAGCTGTGCGGTCAGTCGCTTTCGACGTCGTGTCTCCCGCGACATTCGCACTTCCATGTGCATCACACAGGTTTTTAAAGCTAGCCATGTAGCCTATGGGGGCGTCCAGCCAGACGTAGAAGTATTTTCCAGGATGGTCGGGGATCTCAAAGCCAAAGTAGGGGGCATCACGGGAGATATCCCACTCTCTTAGCCCGGCCTCAAACCACTCATCCAATTTGTTTGCTACCTCTGCCTGCAGATGGCCACCCCTGGTCCACTCCTTTAGCATCGCCTCAAAATCGCCCAGTTTAAAAAAGTAGTGTTCGGACTCTCTCTCCACCGGAACCGAGCCGGATATGGCAGAGAGAGGATTTTGTAGTTCACAGGGGGAGTAGCTGGCTCCACAGGATTCACAGTTGTCGCCATACTGATCGCCCGCACCACACTTGGGGCAGTCACCACGGATGAAGCGGTCGGGGAGGAACATCTCCTCTACCGGATCGTAGGCCTGGGTGATGTTGCGGCTGGCGATATGTCCAGCATCCCGATTGCGTTCATATATTAGGTTGGAGTACTCCCGATTCTCCTCCGAGTGGGTGGAGTGGTAGTTATCAAAATCGACCCTGAAGGCAGAAAAATCGGCCTGATGCTCCTTGCTGATACGGGCTATTAGCTCCTCCGGCTCGATCCCCTCCTGGCGCGCACGCAGCATTATGGGGGTGCCGTGGGCATCATCGGCGCAGACATATATACAGTTTTGCCCTTGCATTTTATGAAATCGAACCCAGATATCGGTCTGGATATACTCTACCAAATGGCCTATGTGGATCGGTCCGTTGGCATAGGGTAGGGCGCTGGTTACCAGTATATTGCGGGGATTGTTGTTCATCTCTCTACTGTATATCACTTAGTGGGTCATTGATGTCGCATTATGTCATGAATAAGCTGAGCCTAGCCATCCCAAAAGAGCTAGGTGGTAAAAACCAACTATTTTGGTTGGGCAAAGGGGTGCGGTTGCGGTAGAATACGCACTTATATTTTTTTGGGGCTGGCACTGTTACCCCTGTTAGTAGGAGATAGATTATGGCTGAGTTGGTACAAGAGCAGATTGAAGCGGCGATTGGTGAGTATATAGAGCCACATATGGAGCAGGATCTGGTCACGGCCAAGTCGGTCAAGGGGATCGAGATCGACGGAGATAGGGTGAAGGTTGAGATTGAGCTGGGTTTTCCGGCCGATAGTATCCTTGACGGCCTCGCAAGCAAGGTGAAAGAGATAGTAGAGGGGGTGGATGGAGTCGCCTCTGCGGAAGTTAATACTGGCTGGAAGGTGGTCGCCCACTCGGTACAGAAGTCTCTCAAGCCGATAGACAACGTTAAAAACATCATCGCTGTTGCCTCTGGTAAGGGGGGGGTGGGTAAATCTACCGTGGCGGTAAATTTAGCCCTCTCGCTGGCGGCAGATGGTGCCAAAGTTGGGGTGCTGGATGCGGATATCTATGGCCCCTCACAGCCGCGTATGCTGGGGGTTTCTGGTCAGCCTGAATCCAAGGATGGTAAGAGCCTGGAGCCGATGGAGGGGCACGGTCTGCAGGTGATGTCGATCGGTTTTCTGATCGATGAAGAGACCCCTATGATCTGGCGCGGACCGATGGTTACGCAGGCGCTGGAGCAGCTGCTGAATGATACCAACTGGGATAGTCTGGACTATCTGGTTATCGACTTGCCACCTGGTACCGGTGATGCTCAATTGACACTGGCGCAGAAGGTGCCGGTGTCGGGTGCTGTTATAGTTACCACTCCACAGGATATAGCACTGCTGGATGCGCGCAAGGGGTTTAAGATGTTTGAGAAAGTGGAGGTGCCGGTGCTGGGCATTGTTGAGAACATGAGCACCCACATCTGCTCTAATTGTCAGCATGAGGAGCATATCTTTGGGCAGGGTGGTGGCTCCAGTATGGCCGAACAGTATGGGGTCGATTTTCTCGGAGCGTTACCACTTGATATTCGGATTCGTGAAGAGACCGATAGTGGTAACCCGACCGTAGCGGCAGAGCCGGATGCTGATATATCCTTGATATATCGAGAGATTGCTCGTAAGACTGCGGCCAAGCTATCGCTCAAGGCCAAGAGCTATGCGGCCAAATTCCCCAGCATTGTGATCCAGAATAATTAAGGAGCCTCTGATCTGTTCGTCATTCCCGCGTAGGCGGGAATCCATAGGGTTTATTACACTGGACCCCGGCCTTCGCCGGGGTGACGGCTGTTTTGGATTGCAGCTAAAGGGGGATGTGTGAGTAGTAGATGGGACACGCGGTTTTTAGGTCTGGCCGCCCATATCTCGGCCTGGAGTAAGGATCCCTCCTCTCAGGTAGGGGCGGTGATTACCGATGGTAATCGTATCGTCTCTCTCGGCTACAATGGATTTGCCAGTGGTGTGGTGGACTCCCCAGAGCGTCTGAATGACCGCAACTGTAAGCTGAACCTGACCATCCATGCTGAAGAGAATGCGATGATCTTCGCCAAGCGTGACATAACCGGTTGTACAGTCTATGTTACCCATCCACCCTGTCCCCGCTGTGCCTCTAAACTGATTCAGGAGGAGGTGCGGCGTATCGTCTATATTGCTCCAAGTGAGGATTTTCTCTCCCGCTGGGCGGATGACCTGAAGCTGTCACTGGAGATGTATAGTGAGGCCGATATTGAGGTGAGTGAATACGCTTTGGAGCAGATAAATGGTGAGAGTGCCGGGATAACCGTAGCACCGGGAGGTTTTTTTCAGCAGGTGTTGGC
>CBFDBF010000104.1:0-6267 GCA_965602975.1 uncultured Gammaproteobacteria bacterium
CAGCGTCATCCGCCGCCACAGCGCTAAACGACTGATCGGTTGTGACGTAAGTGTTGACCTGGATCTCATCTCCGAGGGGATTGCCAGCGGCGTCGAACTGGCGGGCAAAGATGCCCAAACCGCTACCATCCTGGTCATAGCTGCTCCAGGTGACGACGAAATTACCGAGCCCATCCGCTGCCACCGCTTCCATCCCTTGATCACTAAAGGTGGTTTGATTGATGAGAATTTCACCCCCCTGAGTATTGCCGGCGGCATCGAAACACTGGGCATAGACGCCATAACCGCTACCATCCTGGTTCACGCTCTCCCAGGTGATGATGAAATTGCCGGCATCGCTCATGGCCACCGCCGGTTCAAATTGGGACCCGACGGTAGTGTTGGCGATAAATTCGTTGCCCTGGGGCGTGCCGGATGCATCGTAGAGGCGGCCATAGACACCATCACCACCATTTTCCCAGATCACCACGTAGTTACCCGCGGCGTCGCTGGCCACCTGATTGCCCGAGTACGGGCCCGTGTATTGGCCACCCGCCGTGGTCTGGTTGACCAGAGTCTCGCTACCGGTGGGGATAAGGGAGAGGGTTTCTTGCCAGGCTTGCTGGGTGGATTCATCCACGGCGACGGCTGTTTCGATATCGCCCGCCTGGTATTCCAGATCCCAATCGCCGCCCAATTCAGAGTGTCCGGTGAGGTCGTCAGAAGCAGCCACGTCGGCACCGGTAAGCCGAGCCAGGGCGTTCACCATAGACTGTCCAGCTTCACCGGTAGCCAGGTTGCAGCCGTAAATCAGGATGTCGCCGTCTTTATCTATGGCATCGCCCCATGCTTTTACCACATCTGCGTTTGTGAGCAAGGTATCGAAGTTTAAGCTGGTGTTCCCCAGGGTTACACTGCCTTCGCTGCCGTGGGAGATGATGTGGACTGCATCCAGGTCTTGATAGTTGCTAAGCAGTTCATGGATCTGGGCAATACCGTCGGCCTCTAGATTCAACACCGTCACCTCAAAGCTCCGCTCCTCTTCGCTTGCGGCCATTAGATTATCGAGTAGTGTCTGGTAGTCCGGGGTTGCAGCATCGACGATGATCAGTTCACGGCTAGTCTGGTCACTATCTGTGCCATCAGTAAGAGCCTGTTCGAGTGCCCACAGATCGGTTGCATCCGGTTGGTCTTCGGCATCACCTGGCATAAGGTCGACGGCCAGACCTACTAGATCGGCCGATAGCAGGAGACGGGGTTCCAGCTCTTCAAAAATAATACTCTGTTTTTTGGCTTGGCTCATTGCTCTATGATTTTGGTCTCTACACCCATAGAGGTAAGCTGCTGCTGAAACAGCATGGCAATCTTATGGGTATTGAAATATCCGATTGAAATATGTCCTTGCAAGGTTCCATCGAGTATCACCCATGTGTCGGTTAACCCCTTTCGGCTGAATTCATCTACTTGGCTCTCTGCCTTCTCCAGTGGAAGTAGTGGTTTTCTGGTAACCAACAGGTAGCGGTTGTTTGGGTCTATGATTTTGTTAACCTGATTCGACTCAACTAGCTGGTTCGGTGTGGCTGTTGGCATTGGCTGGGTCTCCATTTTTGTTATCTGTTGTACATCAATGGGATTAGTTGTTTCAGGCTGGGGTGTTACGATAATTTGTTCATCTTGTTCAGGAGTTGCCTGCTCTTGAGGCGGCAGGTTCTGCTGCAGCTGTTGTTGGCTTACCATGCTGTCGAGAAAGCGTACTCGGCAGCGCAGGCCGCTGGTTAATGCGTGTTTATCATTGGGTAGATCTAAGCGAATACGGAAGGTGCCGCTGGCGGCATCCAGAGTGGGATCGACAATCTGTACTACCGCCTCAAACTCTCCATTTATCGGCGACTCTGGCATTACTGTTGCTAGTTGGCCAGGTTTAATCTTTCCCAACATATTGATTGGGGCGACCACCTCAACTCTGAGGGGATTGATCTGTACGATCTTGACTATAGGCTTGTCCTCTACCGACTCTCCTGGATTACGGAACCTCTCTATTACTACTCCGTCTATAGGGCTGCGGATTATGTGACGATTATAGGCGGCCTTGGATTGCGCCAAGTTGAGTTCGGCCAGATGCAGATTCTCTTTGGCTTGGGATAGTTTGTATTGGGATATTTTGGTCTCTGTTTTGATCTCATCAAAATCTTGCTGTGGCACTAGATTCTGTGTGTGTAGGCGTGTGATGCGTTTGAGTTGGCGCTGGCCAAAGGCGAGACTGGCCTCATGTTGTCGGATTTCAGTGAGAATAGCGGCCCTCGCTTTGGCATGTTCCATGGCGGCTCTCTCTACCCCCGCTTCCAGATTTGCCACTACCTGGTGTTTGCTGACAGTGTCGCCCACATCGACATAGACTGTTTCCAGGATGCCATCTATACGTGAACCCAGCTCTACACTCATAGATGGTTCAATAACACCATCTAGCTCACTACCCTCATTCGATAGGGCGCTACCTATACAGAGCCAGAGGATGGCATGGAGTAGCAATATAGTAGTTTTATTCGTGTGCATATGTATATAGCAAAGTTAGTTGGTTAATTTGCGCGGTTATATCTCGAAATAGGCCCACAGATGGCTCAATCGAGTAAAAACCGGCTGATTCATGCAGGTTAGCGGCAGGATGTGCGCTTTTCTTTAGCTTTCTATACCTGCTTTTATATGTTTAGGGGGTGGAAGATGGTTAGTATTTGGTTGTCTGATTTTTCTTGCCCAAACCTGAGTATGGGGTAATAGTTAGATGCTGAGACGTTTCAGAAAGAGCTGTCGCAGAGAGCGATACCACTGCCAGCCGAGCGGCTCGGTGCCGTGATCAAACCTGACTATCACTCTTTCACCCAGCTCTGTTATGGGGGTCTCTGGGTAGAGCACTAGCTCGAATACTGGCTCTAGAGGTCTAGTGCCATCCTCATCTTCAGGGTGAAGTGGAAAGGGGCCACCACCTTGGGTGCTGAGTATTGGGCTGGGCAGGCGGGGCTGGGACTCGGGGATGTCCCGCTCCAGCTGAACCGATATGGTGTGTGTGGGTCTAGCCACAGATCTGGCCTCAACCCCAAGGGTAGATTGGCGCACCAGTCCGATATCCTGTTGCGGTACCGCTACTCTGATTACCGCCATATGTTGTTTGATGACATATCCGAGTAGGGCGCCTTGTGACAGGTATTTGCCCAGCAGATCAGCCGGTTGTGACAGGTAGATGCGTCCGTTACCAGGACTGCGGATGGTGAGTTGTGCCGCTGCTGACTCCTTGCGGGCAAGATCGGCTTTGGCTAGAGCGATCTCATCCAGTAGCATCTCTGCTTGTACTTGTTTGTGTTTGGCTCTAAGTGTGTTGTATTGCAGGCGTAGCTCGTTGAGATGTCCCTGCAGCTGTATTATGCGGCTCTGTAGAAACGGATCAGCTAACCTGATTAGCGGCTGATTATGCTGCACCTGGGTATCTGCTGCTACCAGTATGGAGGTGACGCTGCCCTCTGCACCAGCCCGTATCTCACTACTATCTGGCGGCATAATTACTCCCTCTGCAAGGGTAGAGTGTGGGAGTGGTAGCAGAAACAGGAGGCCGCCTATTATTGCAATGATCCCGGTGCTCATCGACCAGGCGCGCAGCCGGTGGGCGGCCACTTTTTTACTGGTAAAAAGGAATTTAAGCTGTTTTAACAGCGGTATCAAGAGCATTCCGACTAATGCCCAGATGGCGATAAGTTTGCCCACTAGTGGGTAGCTCTCAGCCACAAACAGGGCGATTGTCAGTAGAATAAATATGCGATAGCAAAAGGCGGCCAAGCCGTAGAAGATAAACCAGCCGCGCTCCCAGCGACTGTTGGCTGGGGACAGGGTGTTGCTCAGATCGAAGAGGTGATGCTGTACCAGATAGCCGAGATAGCGATTGGCACGGGATGACAGGTTGGGGATATCCAGCAGGTCTGAAAAGAGGTAGTAGCCATCAAACTTTAACAGCGGATTACCGTTCATCAACAGAGTGGAGACGGCACCGATTAGCATCATATTGTATGCCAGTGAGTTGATTGTACCTGGTGCGGTTGCCAACCAGAGCCAGAGTGCCATGCTGGCTAGGGCGAGTTCTGTCATGATACCGGCAGCACTCACCACCATTCGTGCCCGTTTTTCAGCGAATCCAGCAGAGGCAGAGGCATCCACATAGGGCATCGGTATCATTGCTAGAAAGAGCACGCCGACCTGATGCACCTCTCCGCCCCACTGTTTTGTGGCGATACCGTGGGATAGTTCGTGCAAAGATTTCATCAGGATGTAGGCTAGGCCAGCTAGGATCAAATTATTTCCGGCTAGTAACTGGCTGCTTATGTTGTTAGTAATCTCCTGCCAATGCAGGGCAGCTTGTAGTAGGCCAGTCAGTATCAGCAGTAGCCAGAGGACTATCCCCCAACAGCTGAGAATAGGCTGAACCCACGGTAGCAGGCTATCCAGCATATTGTCTGGATCCCACAGAGGTAGACGCAGGGATAGCGGGTTGCGCATTTGTTGCAGCCATTTGCGAGGTTTCTGTTGCTGTTCCAGTAGCTTCAAGGGGACACTGCCGGCTGACTGCTGAATAGCGTTTGCGTTCTGAAGTTGCATTAGAAGCTGGATAAACTCATCTAGTGTGGGGCTGTCTGGTGACTCGGTTTGAGCCTGTTGCCAAATATCATCTAGAGAGCGTTTACCATTAAAGCGTTCAATCAGACGGTAGGCCGTGGGCGATATACGGAAATGGCGTTCACTAATGGGGTCATATATTAGATACCAGAGTTCGCCTGCATATATCTGGCGACGTATAACCAGATGAGGATTGAGCAGAGGAGATGCATGGGATATCTGCTCCCAAATGGCGCTGTTGTGACTGCTCTTTTGTGCGGTTGCCATTAGCCAAACCACCCCCAGAGGCGCAGCCTGAACCAATCTATTAGGCTATGGCTAGCTAGCCATAGCAGGCTACGCTCTCCGGCATAGATGCTGGCGATGCCCTGCATACCTGGGCGCAGCTCAGTTCCCGTCTTGGTCAGCTCGGCCTCCAGGGTGAAGAGGTTTTTCCCCTCGATTGCGGTTGATAAGGGGAGGATGCGTTTTACCTGGAAGGCATGCTTAATGTTGGGGTAACCGGTGAGGATTAGATGACCCTGTTGACCTGGTTGCAGGCTGGCGATATCCAGTTCGTCTACCTGGAGCATAACTCGGTAGCTATTAAGCGGTGCTATCTTGAATAGAATCTCCCCCCGTTTTAGTGGGGCGCCCAGATTTTGGCTTAGGTCGCCACTTACCACTATACCGCTCAGTGGCGCTACAATCTGGCTGCGCTTAAACTGTTTTTCGACCAGCTCAAGTTCCGCTTGAGCTTGCTCACGCTGCGCTTGCAGGATCGGTACTTTAGCCCGTTCATGGCTGGCCATTGCCTGGCGCTGCTCTTTTTGTAGTTTGGCCAGTTCGCTCTTCCACTTTACCTGCTCTCACCGTAGGTCGCGTTCATCCATGGTGCAGAGCAGATCGCCCTGTTTGACGATATCACCAGCTGTCACATAGGCCTGCTGTAGATACCCTTCAAAAGGGGCGGCCACTATGCGTTGTATGCTGCCCTCTAGTCTGGCTTGAGCATTAATATGGTGGTTGCCATCGATAATGCCAAGTAGAGCAGTAGTAACTACTGCCAGTATTAGACTGGCCTTGAGCCACACTGTCTGTGGCCCCAGCCACTTTTTTAGCCGTTTATGCAGGCGTTCATGTATCAGTTTGGACAGCGGTTTTTTAGCCTGATGCCACTGCTTTAACAGCAACCCGACAAGATCTGCCATCTGTCGACATGTCTCTATATCTTCTGACGAGAAGGGTTCATCCCCGTGACGCTCTAGTAGCAGGGTACCGCAGGTTTCACCGCTGGCCATTAGAGGAGTTGTAAGAATAGTTGTCACTCCAATCTTGTGGGCTAGTGATTTATGGCAGTGGAGGACACGCTCTTGTCTATCTGGTAAGGGGGGGTAGTGTAGGATGGCGGCCTGATCTATCGCCTCAAACATCGCTTCTTTAAAGCTGCGGATCAGCCCAGTCTCTAGCTTGATCTCAATTTTTGGGGCGGTTGCAATGATCTCCAGGTTGAGGTGGTCGCCTATGGCGAGTATGCCGCGGTCGCAGTTGAAATGGTGGATAAATAGGTTGGCAATATCATCTGGTGAGTTGGTCTTTGTCAATATCTGTTCTATCCATGCCGGTGCTATAGAGCAGGACTGACTCTCCCTT
>CBFDBF010000105.1:0-6243 GCA_965602975.1 uncultured Gammaproteobacteria bacterium
GGTTATACAGCACGGCACCACACCTTCTTTGAGATGCTGGGAAACTTCAGTTTCGGTGATTACTTTAAGCGGGAAGCGATAGAGTTCGCTTGGGAGTTTCTTACCGTCGAGCTACAGATACCCAAGGAGAAACTCTGGATTACCGTCTATGAGGATGATGATGAGGCGGAAGATATATGGTTACAGGAGATAGGGGTGGATCCAGAGCGTCTCTCTCGCTGCGGTGCCAAGGATAACTTCTGGTCGATGGGTGATACCGGTCCTTGTGGCCCCTGCTCCGAGATATTCTATGACCATGGGCCAGATATATGGGGTGGCCCTCCAGGCTCTGCGGAAGAGGATGGTGACCGCTATATCGAGATCTGGAATCTGGTCTTTACTCAGTATAACCGTGATACAGGTGGCAATTTGACGCCGCTACCTCGCCCTTCGGTTGATACCGGTATGGGGCTGGAGCGGTTGGCTGCCGTAATACAGGGAGTGCATAGTAATTATGAGATCGACCTCTTTACCAATATGATTGCAGCAGTAGCTGCTGTTACCGCTACGGATGGCTCTGACGCTGGTAGTTCATCGCTGAATGTCATCGCTGACCATATTCGCTCCTGTGTCTTTATGATCGTTGATGGGGTGCTGCCATCCAATGAGGGGCGTGGTTATGTACTGCGGCGCATCATCCGACGGGCTATTCGCCATGGCTATATGTTGGGAACTAAAGATCCATTCTTCTACCGGCTGGTGGAGCCTCTCTGCAGAGAGATGGGGAGGGCCTATCCAGAGCTGGCAGATGCTCAAGCTGATGTAGAGAGGGTGCTGCAACTTGAGGAGGAGCGGTTTGCCGAGACCCTGGAACAGGGCATGAAGATCCTCTCGCATGAGATCGAGCAGCAAGATGGTAGTCAGATCGCTGGCAGAGTCGTGTTTAAACTTTACGATACCTATGGCTTCCCCACCGATCTGACAGCAGATATTGCCAGAGAGCATGATCTAACCCTGGATATGGATGGGTTTGAGCTAGAGATGGAGGCGCAGCGGGCGCGGGCGCGGGCAGCCAGTCGGTTTGGTGGTGACCAGACCATCTCCATCACTCTGGAGGGGGAGACTGAGTTTACTGGGTATGAGCAGCATGAGGGGCGGGCCACGATCATCGCTCTGATCCAGAATGGTGAGACGGTAGAGACCTTGGGAGATGGTGAAGAGGGGATGGTGGTGCTGGATCGTACCCCATTCTATGCTGAGGCTGGTGGTCAGGTCGGTGACAGCGGTCGACTGCTACTTGGGGATGACTATTTTGTTGTCACCGACAGTAGAAAGCAGGGTAGCGACCTGATCATCCATAGTGGCAAGTTTCATGGTGCTGTGTTGCGTGTGGGCGATAGTGTAGAGGCGCAGATAGAACGTGAGAGGCGAGGTAGTATTGTTATCAACCACTCCGCTACTCATCTGCTGCATGCGGCACTACGTAACATCCTGGGTGAGCATGTGACCCAGAAAGGCTCTCTGGTGGATGCTGAGAGGTTGCGGTTTGACTTCTCTCATCCAGAGCCGGTGAGTAGAGAGCAGCTCCAGATTATCGAGCGCATGGTCAATCGGCAGATTCGGGCGAACGATGTAGTCGAGACCCGTATAATGTCGCTGGAGGATGCCAAGGCGAGTGGTGCTGTGGCGCTGTTTGGGGAGAAATATAGCGAACATGTCAGGGTGCTGCGGATCGGTGAGTTTTCAACCGAGCTGTGTGGCGGTACTCATGCCAAAGAGGCGGGTGAGATCGGTCTATTTAAGATAGTAGCAGAGGGCGGGATCGCCTCTGGGGTACGCCGTATCGAAGCGGTCACCGGCGAGCAGGCTATCAACTGGATTGCCGCTGATGAGTCGCGCCTCTGGCGGCTGGCCGATCTGCTAAAGGTTGGACGGGATGGGCTGGAGGAGCGGGTGGTGCAGATGGCAGAGACCTCGCGTCACCTGGAGAGGGAGCTGGAGCAGCTCAAGGCGAAACTTGCCACTGCGGCTGGGAGTGATCTCGCTGGTAGTGCTGTTGAAGTTAGCGGCATTAAGGTGTTGGCGGCCAGGCTGGATGGGGTCGATGCCAAATCTCTGCGTGATACTATGGATCAATTAAAGAGCAAGCTTGGCTCGGCTGTCATCGTGCTGGCTGCGGTAGATGGTAACAAGGTGAGTCTGGTGGCTGGGGTAACTAAGGATCGGTTAAAACAGCTGAAGGCTGGTGATCTGGTCAAGATGGTGGCCGTACAGGTTGGCGGCAAGGGTGGTGGGCGTCCCGATATGGCACAGGCTGGTGGTAACAAGCCGGAGGCGTTAGATGGTGCTCTGGAATCGGTTATACCGTGGGTTGGTGAGCAGTTAGATGGTTAAATAGGTATGGCTCTTATTGTACAAAAATATGGAGGCACCTCGGTCGGGAGCGTCGAGCGTATCGAGGTGGTCGCAGCGAAGGTGGCTGCCGCCCGTAAGAGCGGAGATGATGTCGTGGTGGTGGTTTCCGCTATGTCGGGAGAGACCAATCGACTAGTTGCGCTGGCAGATGAGATTGGCCAGCGGCAGGATCCACGAGAGATGGATGTACTGCTCTCTACTGGGGAGCAGGTGACTATAGCCCTGCTTAGCATGGCGCTACAGAAGATTGACTGTAGTGCCCGCTCATATACCGGTAGCCAGATCCCTATTACTACAGATAGTGCCCACAGCAAGGCACGGATCAGAGATATAGATGCAGCCAAGGTGAGGGCTGATCTTGATGCCGGTATGGTGGTAGTGGTTGCCGGTTTTCAGGGGGTGGACGAGGGCGGCAGGATTACCACCCTTGGTCGTGGTGGCTCTGATACCACGGCAGTTGCGATGGCTGCCGCTTTAGAGGCGGATGAGTGTCAGATTTTCACTGATGTTGATGGGGTTTATACCACCGATCCACGGGTGGAGCCTATGGCCAGACGGCTAGCGCGTATCACCTTTGAAGAGATGTTGGAGATGGCCAGCTTAGGATCTAAAGTCCTGCAGATAAGGGCGGTTGAGTTCGCCGGTAAATATAACGTCCCCCTGCGCGTCCTATCCAGTTTTGTGGATGGCGAGGGGACTCTGATAACCTTTGAGGAAGAGGGTATGGAAGAGGCAAAGATTTCTGGAATCGCATTTAATCGTGATGAGTCCAAATTGACTATCTTGGGGGTTCCGGATCATCCTGGTGTGGCCCATGAGATCCTCGGCCCTATAGCCGCTGCCAACATCGAGGTCGATATGATTGTGCAGAACGTGGCAGAGGATGAGACCACTGACTTTACCTTCACAGTGCACCGTAATGATTACAATCAAGCGCTGGATATTCTTGATAATGTCTCCAAGAAATTGGGCGCACGTGAGGTGGTTGGGGATGATAAAATAGTTAAAATATCCTTGGTTGGTGTGGGGATGCGCTCACACGCCGGAATTGCTAGCACCATGTTTGAGGCCTTGGCAAAAGAGGGGATCAATATCCGTATGATATCAACCTCAGAGATCAAGATTTCGGTAGTAGTGGATGAAAAATATCTGGAACTGGGAGTGCGCAGCCTACACGATGCCTTTGGCCTAGCGTAGTATAGATTTGTGCTGTTAACATAGCTGCCCTAAGGTGGCGGGATTCATCCGCTATGCCGGGCTTGACCTGGTATTCAGAAGGTCTGTTTTATCATGGAGAGAACAGAGGTGGGTCTAGCTTGGTAATTGGGTCGAGGCCTCCTTTCCACAGGTGGTTTGACCTTTTGCCTGGGTTTTGGGATTCGCAGTAGTTACATTCTGCTTTTTTAATATTGGCTGTACTGGTAGAATTAAAGAGTTCTTTAACTGCGCCATATGACGCAGTGTAAGGCTTGGTTGGCTGTAATGAAGAGAATGGATCGGGTGGTGGGCGTGTATGAACCCGAAATTTGAGTTGCGGCCTATGGCAATATGAAAAATGGAGATAGTAATATGTTGATTTTAACTCGTCGTGTAGGCGAAAGCTTGATGATTGGTGATGAGGTAACTGTCACTGTACTAGGAGTAAAGGGTAATCAGGTGCGGATAGGTATAAATGCACCGCGTGATATTACCGTGCATCGTGAAGAGATATACGAGCGTATCAAAGCAGAACAGGCAGCACAGTCAGGAGAGTCAGAAGAGTCAGAAGAGTCAGAAGAGTCAGAAGAGCAGCAGCAGGACGCTGAGTAGTACATCTCGAATACCACAAGGAGGTGGTAACAGCATGTAGCAGTAGTTATCAATTTCTTGGAGAGGTGGCCGAGCGGCTGAAGGCGCTCCCCTGCTAAGGGAGTATACGTTAATCCGTATCGAGGGTTCGAATCCCTCCCTCTCCGCCAATAAAGCAAAAAGACCCCACTGGGGTCTTTTTGCTTTATCAGGGGAGCGGAGGATTTGATGAGAACCATGAACCCGGATGTTACATCAGGGCGCTGCGCTTAACGCATCCTTGCACCAATATATCTACCCTCAGGCGGTATTTGTTTAATCATCAATAGCTTAAGCTATTAACTCATGCACAAATCTCACCTGAGAATAGCTATCTTGGCACAATCACTGCATTCCCCGATATAACATCCGAGTTTGGTTCGATAAAAAATGAAGGAAGCATTTTTGACCGCACGCAGTGCGGCCCAGTAGGGGCGAGGCACATGGAGGTGCCGAGTCAATCCCTCCCTACTCATTAACACCAACAGAATCGGGAGACCCCACTGGGCTCTTTTTGCTTTATCAGGGGAGCGGAGGATTTGATGATGGAATATATGATTAATACCGTTTAACCCCTCCCCCATAAGTGGGGGAGGTGGGGATGGGGAGTCTAAATGGTGACTTATCCCCCCATTCTAAATTCCCCCGCAAGTGAGAGAAGCAGTTAATCGGAGGTTCCTTAGAGTATTGAAACCAGGGTGTTGCATTATATAGCGGTCTAAATAGGAGTTAACGATAAGTAACCAAGGAACAAACGATTTCAACAATTAAACATCTCCCTGTACATTTACTACAAGCCCGCCCTGAAACAGGCGGTTAAAGCGGTAATCAATAGAGAGGAGATGAGATCATGACCGAACAGAGTAAATGTCCATTTAATCACACCGCAGGTAGTGGTAAATCGAATCAAGATTGGTGGCCGCGCCAGTTACGGCTGGATGTTCTGCGCCAACACTCCTCTAAATCCAATCCTATGGGTGAAGATTTTAACTATGCTGCAGAGTTTAAGAGTTTAGATCTAAATGCTGTAAAGAGAGATCTGCATGACCTGATGACCGATTCACAAGATTGGTGGCCAGCAGATTTTGGTCACTACGGGCCACTGTTTGTGCGCATGGCATGGCATAGTGCTGGAACCTATCGTACCAGCGACGGCCGTGGTGGTGCGGGCACAGGCAACCAACGCTTTGCTCCTATTAATAGTTGGCCTGATAATGTCAATCTGGATAAGGCCAGGAGGCTAATTTGGCCGATCAAGCAGAAGTATGGCCGGAAAATATCATGGGCCGACCTTATTATTCTAAGCGGCAATGTAGCTCTAGAGTCTATGGGGTTTAAGACTTTCGGTTTCGCTGGTGGGCGTGAGGATATCTGGGAGCCGGAAAAAGATATCTACTGGGGTGCAGAGGCTGATTGGTTAGAGGATAAACGCTTTTCTGGCGATCATGAGGAGCTTGAAAATCCGCTCGCAGCCGTGCAGATGGGGCTTATATATGTAAACCCTGAAGGTCCTAATGGAGATCCTGATCCGATTGCAGCCGCCATAGATATTCGCGAGACCTTTGCGCGGATGGCGATGAATGATGAGGAGACGGTCGCACTTATCGCGGGCGGCCACACCTTTGGTAAAACTCACGGTGCTGGTGATGCCGCACTGGTTGGAGTTGAGCCGGAGGCTGCCGGTATTGAGGAGCAGGGCTTGGGCTGGAAGAGCAGCTTTGGCACAGGCAAGGGCAGTGATACCATCAGCAGCGGCCTGGAGGTGACTTGGACCTCTACACCAACAAAGTGGAGTAACAACTTCTTCTGGAACCTGTTTGGATACGAGTGGGAGCTGACCAAGAGTCCGGCTGGCGCATATCAGTGGATACCAAAGCATGGCGCAGGTGCCGATTCGGTGCCAGATGCTCACGACTCATCCAAACGTCATGCACCAACCATGCTGACAACGGACCTGTCTCTGCGCTTTGATCCGGCTTACGAGAAAATCTCACGTCGTTTTTATGAAAATCCGGATGAGTT
>CBFDBF010000106.1:0-6097 GCA_965602975.1 uncultured Gammaproteobacteria bacterium
CGGGGCCATAGGTTTCTGGTATATTCTGTTTTCCTTGCAGGATATCCAATGCCTGCTTGGTTTGACGCTGGCTAATGGCAACGATGCTGCCATTGAGCCTGTTCTGCTGTTCTAGTTCGGCTCCAGTATTTTGTAGCTGCTTCCATAGTGCGCAGAGGTCGTGTTCGGATGGGAGCTGTTGTACTAGAATATCTGTTCCATCTTTGCCGCGGGGTAAATTTAGAGTGGCCAGGAATTGATCGCGTGTGGCAAGTTGTTGGCTCAGCTGCCGCATCTGGGTAAGCTTCTCTCTACTAATAGCCTCTATCTGCTCTGGATCATCTCCACTCAAGATCCCTAGCTCGCGCTGCAGTATCTCCTGCAGGCTGGTTGCCATAGTAAGTTCAGCCTTGATCATGTTGGCTAATCTCTGCTGCTGTTCAGTTGATATACGCATTGCTATTACCCCTCTGCAGACAGCTCTTTCTCTATCTCGATCAGGTTGTCGGCGGCACTCTTCTCATCTGCCTCATAGCTGCCTGTGCCCAGCTGTTGCTGGATCTCATTAACTCGGCCAGCATCAGTTATGGGTAGATTCTCTACCTGGCTGGTTAACTCTTCTACCTTGGCTGCAGTGGTTAAACTTACTTTATCACTATTGCCAGATGAGCTAGAGGCTGATGTTTTCGAGCCAGACGTTTTTCCACTTGAGACCTTACCTTTGCCACCACTCTGTTGTACCGCTTTACCACCTACATTGTTGCCGCGAATTTTCATGCTGCTTCACCTAGATTAATAGCCATAACATAATGGTTAGCGGCAATTCTATAGGTAACTTTAATAACATTAAATCCCAATGTGTATCCTGTAATGTAGCGTGTTGATGGTCTCTACATAGCAACCTGTACTACACCTGGTGCAACTATTTGTGCATCGATCTCCCGCTTAGAGCTCTGGTTGCGTACTCGTATGCGTTCACCAATACTGCCGTTTTCTAGTGCGATACCGGTCATACGCACCTGTATCGCACTACTGTTAGATATTATGGTGACTCGGCTATTGCGTTTGATAGCACGAGGTGAGGAGATCTTTGATGGGGTGATGATCTGGTTGTGGTGTATGCTCTGTTTTACGCTCTTGCCTATGGCTTTATCCAGGCTCTCCAGATAGCCTCGATGCAGGCGGGAGATATCCCTCTCCTCTAGTCGTAGATCCTCTTGCCGGATTAGATCCCCTCTCTGTAGCTCTGTTGTGGTGATTACCACCGGCAACATAACGGCGACGGTGACAGGGACGTACAGGGTCCACGGCTTTTTACCGGTACAGCGTACGCCAACTGTGATTTTCCCCATCTTCTGCCTGTTGTTGGGGGTAAATGTCTCTAGTGGCAGCTCACAGGCAGCGAGTCGCAGGCGGTTGTCCAAGCGGCCAGATTTTACCACTGGGGGTGTCGGATATGTGTCGGAACGCTCCACGATGTGCTGCTCTGCCGCCTCTCTTATGCTCGCATGTGGTTGTAGCGTGGCGGCTGTTACATTCGTTATATAGAGGGCTGTACAGGCCAAGAGTAGCGGGTAGAGAAGTGGTTTCTTGCGGTTGTTTGGTAGAGGTTTCATGCTAAACATGGATGCAAACAGTGTGCCAGATGAATGGGGCTGGCTATAGTAAGTGATTTTTTTCAATATATAGCTTAAGAATTTGACTCTGCTGCCGCCAAAGTTGGAGTAGTGAAATCATCTTGCTTGGAGATGGCATATGTCTAAAATTTTGCAGGGGGTCGATCAACGTACGCAGTTAGCCGGGCATAATAGGTTGGAGCTGCTGCTTTTTCGTCTTATTGGTAGGCAGGCATATGGTATTAATGTATTCAAGGTGCAAGAGGTGATGCAGTGTCCAAAGTTGACCAGCATTCCGCAGCGCCACCCAGCAGTTAATGGTATTGCCAATATGCGCGGCAAGACTATGACAGTGATAGATCTATCGGTGGCAATAGGTGGGCCATCGCTGGGCGATCCAAAGGAGCGTTTTATTATTATCAGTGAGTATAATCGCCAGATACAGGGATTTCTGGTGGGGTCGGTTGATCGTATCGTCAATATGAACTGGGAGGAGATACTGGCTCCACCCAATGGGATTACTGATGAGAGCTATATGACAGCGGTCACCGAGGTTGACGGTAATATGGTTGAGATTATCGATGTGGAGAAGGTGCTAAAGGAGATAGTTGGAGGTACAGAGACCATCTCTGATGGGGTTGTCGATGAGTCGATTCGGGATGAGGTGCAGCATATATTGGTGGTGGATGACTCTAGTGTGGCGCGCAACCAGGTTAAACATGTGCTGGATCAGTTGGGAGTAGAGACTACGCTCTGCAATAATGGCCAAGAGGCGCTGGATCAGCTGTTGGCATGGGTTGAGGAGGGAAAGAATCTGGAGGAGTGGTTGCCGCTTATTATCTCCGATGTAGAGATGCCGGTGATGGATGGTTATACCCTCACCACAGAGATCCGCAAGGATGCGACACTACAGCATCTATATGTGGTGCTGCATACATCGCTTAGTGGGGTCTTTAACGAGAATATGATCAAGCAGGTGGGGGCCGATGATTTTATAGCTAAATATGAGCCGGATGATCTAGCTGCACTGGTGCAAGATCGCCTCATGGCTCATCGTGATACACGGGTTATAGGCTCTTAAATAGCTATTTGATATGAGGAACGATAGTCAGTGGTAAGTACCAGACAAATTCTTGCTCCGGGGGATTATGCGGCCATGCAGGCATTTCTCCAGGACTCATCAGGGATCACCTTGGGCGCGGGAAAGGAGTATCTGGTAACCAGTCGGTTGGGGCGGCTGCTGCGAGAGAGTGATCTTGCCACTGTTGGTGACCTGTTAACCAAGCTCAAACTGCGGCGTGATAAACAGCTATTTAGTAGTTTTATCGATGCTATGACTACCAATGAGACCTTCTGGTTTCGAGATAAACTCCATTTTGATATGTTGGCTGATACTGTCTTTCCAGAGCTTAAAGGATCTGTAAAAATCTGGTCTGCCGCATGCTCCTCTGGTCAGGAGAGCTACAACATAGGTATGTATGCACACGACTACATGGCTATCAAGGGGAGTGGCCAGTTTCTCAATATGACTATTCTTGGTACTGATATATCCACCAAGATTCTAGAGGAGGCGCGGCGGGGGGTCTATTGTGGACTCAGTGCATCTCGTGGGATGAACCCAGAGCAGCAGAAACGTTACTTTATTGCTAAGGATGAGTGTTTAGAGGTGCTCCCAGAGATTAAAAAACGGGTCAGTTTTAGGGAGTTTAATCTGACCCAGAAGTTTGACAGCTTGGGTAAATTCGACGTTATATTCTGCCGTAATGTTCTAATATATTTCACCGCCGAGCAGAAGGCGGACATCATTGCCCGTTTTGCTACCTCCCTCAAGCCTGGCGGGTTTCTCTTTCTAGGATCGACTGAATCCCTGGCGGCCCATAGCGATCGTTTCGAGATGGTTAGTAGTAAGGGTGCTATTGGTTATAAGTTGCGTTAGGTAGAGGCGCCCTAAAGTTTGATCTGCATGGTAGGTTCGGTTTTAACTAAATACCCTGTTTTATAACTCTACGCAACTTATGATCAATACCGTTTAACCCCTCTCCCACAAGTGGGGGAGGTGGGGAGGGGGAGTCAAAACAGTGACCTGCTCCCCCTCCTAATCTAGGCTTTCAATCCATCGGCAAGGCTTCCGCTCCTCGGTAACTGCTCCTGCGTTGCCCTACTACCTATATCTCTGTAGGTGTCCCCCGCAAGCGGGAGAGGAGTTAAGCAGAGGTTCCCTAATCGATGTTCTTATTAGTATATGGCGTAGCGGACTTGGTTTGCCGCTATAGCGGATATAGCTTGCCGCTTGTCACCAGAACAGAAGTAGTTAATCCAATAACTCTACCAGCCGTTAAACCTATAATCCGCTCTGTTTGTTTTGGTGTTGTTGCCGATAAATAGTGCCTATAAACAGTCGGTTATGCCTGTTTTGTTTATGTTTTAAATATGCTTTTCTCTCTCTCTATTGTCGGGTTGGCACGATGCCTGCTGTATGGGGGGGTGAGAGATACTATCTGGAGCAGGCAAAATGAAACTTGGTGATGCATTAGGATTACATGAACAGGCCCTGAAGTTGCGGGGCAGGCGTGCTGAAGTGCTGGCCGCAAATATAGCCAATGCCGATACCCCGGGTTATAAGGCGCGTGACTTTGATTTCCAAAAGTTGCTGCAACAGGAGGTTGGGGATGCCACCAGGTTAAAGACTACTCAGACTGGCCACATTCAGCCTGAGTCTGGTCTGGTGCCACCTAGTCAGATGGGATACCGGGTTCCAAACCAGCCATCTCTTGATGGCAATACGGTAGACACCCAGTTGGAGCATACCGCTTTTGCCGCTAATGCCTTGGAGTATCAGGCGAGCCTGCGATTTATTAGTGGCAGGATCAGAGGTTTAATGACAGCAATAAGGGGTCAGTAATCATGTCTATGTTTAAGATTTTCGATACCGCTTCGTCCGGGATGAGTGCTCAGAACCTGCGGCTCAACCTGGTGGCTAGCAATATGGCCAATATCGACAGCGTCAGCAGCAGCGTCAAAGAGACCTATCGGGCACGTCAGCCAGTCTTTCAGACCACTCTGGATCAGATGAACCAGGATGACACATCAGTTGGGGTACGGCTTGCCGGGGTGGTGGAGAGCAAGGCGCCTCTACGGATGGAGTATGCACCACATCACCCCAAGGCCAATGAGGAGGGCTATATTTTTCGTCCTAATGTCAACATGGTGGAGGAGATGTCCAACATGATCTCCGCCTCCCGCTCTTACCAGAGCAATGTTGAGGTGGTAAATGCAGCTAAACAGCTGCTGTCAGCCACCTTGCAGATGGGTCAATAGAGAGGAGTCAGAGCATGAGTATTATAAGCGATAAAGCAGATATTTTTCAGAATTTGGGGCTATCCAGAGATCTTGCGCCCGCTGATGACAATAAGATGGGGATAAAAGATTTTATGAATCTTATGGTCACTGAGCTTACCCATCAAGACCCCTTTAAGCCGATGGAGAACACTGAACTGGCTACCCAGATATCACAGTTCGCCACCGTCTCCGGAATTGATGAGTTGAACAACTCATTTACCGATCTCTCCGGTTCTCTGTTATCAGATCAGACACTGCAGGCAGCCAACCTAGTGGGGCGGAGTGTGTTGATCCCATCCGATATTGGCCACTACAGCAGCGGCAGCACCCTGAATGGTGTGGTCGATATGGAGCAGGCAGCGAGTGATGTGGTGGTGCGAATTCACAACTCTTCTGGAGCCCTGGTTAGAGAGTTGGGTCTAGGCACTCTTGCCGCTGGACAGACTCAGTTTGGCTGGGATGGAACCATGGATAGTGGTGCATACGCTCCTTCCGGCAACTACTACGTCACTGCACAGGGTATGGTAAATGGAGATGCGGTCTCCCCCTATACCTTGCTGGAAGCGAAGGTGAGTAGCGTCAGTGTTGGCGGTGCAGGAGGAGGTTTGGCGCTTAATTTGGAAGGGCTCGGATCGATCTCATTTAACGATATAGCAGAGATTCATTGATAAATAATTTAACAGGAGAACAGTCATGGCATTTCGTATAGCACTCAGCGGTCTCGATGCCGCTTCAACCGACCTCGAAGTTACCGGTCACAACATCGCCAATGCCGCTACCAACGGCTTCAAACAGTCACGTACAGAGTTTGCCGATATATACGCAAACTCTATTCAGGATGTGAGTGCCACCGCAGCTGGTCGTGGCGTCCGGGTTGCCCGAGTGGCGCAGCAGTTCGCTCAGGGGAGTATCGACTTCACCTCCAGCAACCTCGATCTTGCCATCAATGGCGAGGGCTTTTTTGTCCTGGAAGATGGTGCGGGTACGGTCTCTTATACCAGGGCAGGTGCCTATAGTGTAGATCGGGATGGCTATGTGGTAAACCACAGTAATGAGAACCTACAGGTTTTTGCCGCTATCGACCCTGCTGGAACCAGCTTCAATACAGGTGCTACCACTGACCTACAGCTGCCAGTCCTGTCGGGTGTACCGGCAGCGACTAC
>CBFDBF010000107.1:0-6087 GCA_965602975.1 uncultured Gammaproteobacteria bacterium
TCCACCTGCCACTATTTTTTTATGCATAATTGCTCTATGGTAGCCCATTATTGGCTACCAAATAAAATCTCCTAAAGAATTGATCACTTCAGCCGACTATATGCTCTGGCAAATTAACCGCCTATTGGGGTTGCCTTAATGGCAAAAGTGTACTCTGACCATAAATTTAATAACATTGTAACCATTGGCAACACAGCTAGCCATAGTGACGATGCCTTGGTTCTATTGGTAGATGACAGTCGCTTTGTAAAACATCTAGTCAGCTCAAAGATTGATCGTATTCCAGGCATCCGTTCCGTAATTGCCGATTCAATGGAGATGGCTGAACAGATACTAGAAGAGCAATCAGATCGATTCTATCTGGCCATAACCGGGCTAGCGCTGGAGGATTCACCGAACGGTGAAATAGTAGGCCTCATACAATCTTTCAATATCCCTGTCATAGTTATGACCAGCACCATAGATAAGAAAATTCGCAAACAGATACTAAAGAAAAATGTTATAGATTACGTCCTAAAAAAACATATGTCCGAGCTTGAATACGTCATCCATCTTGCTGACCGTATCCATAAAAACGGACAAATAAAGGTGCTTATAGTAGATGACTCTAAGACACTCCGACACCATTTAGAACGGCTACTAAAAAACTATAACTATATAACATTAATAGCCAGTGATGGCATGGAGGCCTTACAGTTAATCAATGAACACCCAGATATATCACTAGTATTGACCGACTACAATATGCCCAATATGGATGGCATGACCTTGATCCAAAAGATACGCGAAGATTATTCACGTGAGGATATGTCTATTATCGGCCTGTCCGACAGCAGCCAATCAAATCTGTCGGCAAAACTGCTGAAAGCTGGTGCAAATGACTTCATCAACAAGCCATTTGAGATAGAGGAGTTCTTCTGTCGTATCACCCAGAACACCAACATGATCAACTATGTTCGCCAAATAAAAGACTCCTCAACCCGCGATTTTCTTACCCAAGCATATAACCGCCGCCATCTATATACGCTGGGAGAAAAACTGCACGACAATGCAAAACGAGGCAATATAAAATTGGCAGTGGCACTTATAGATGCCGACCACTTTAAAAAAATCAATGATACGTGGGGACACCATATTGGTGACGAAGCGCTAATCGCACTATCTCAGACCATGAGAGACACTGTGCGCGAATCTGATATTGTCGCCCGCTTTGGTGGTGAAGAGTTTGTCATTTTAGCGCTCATCGAAGATGAAAAATACGCTATACCACTATTTGAAAAAATACGTCAAGCGGTAGAAAAGATAGAGCTACATGTTGAAAATGAACGTATTCATCTAACCGTCAGCATAGGTGTAACAACAGAGCTTGGTGACAATCTGGACGCTATGATCCAGCTAGCTGATGAGAGCGTATACAAGGCAAAAGAGTCTGGGCGCAACAGGGTCGAACAGCTGTAACCTAGAGCAGGAAAGAGTATAGTGGCATCACTATGCAGATAGATACCGATACCCCCTATATAACTACCACTGAGATAGAGGTTATGGCTCACCTCCTCCCCCTGAAAAATGCACAGGTGCTAGAGCTAGGGTGTGGCCGAGCCTGGATGACTCGCCGCATAAGCGAAGAGTTCTCCCCTGCAACCATCATAGCTACCGAGGTAGATCGAACTCAGCATGAGAAAAACCTGAAAATAGAGGATCTACCTAACGTCCACTTTATCTACGGTGGTGCCGAGCATATAGAGCTGCCAGACAACTCTATAGATATTGCAATAATGCTCAAATCACTCCACCACGTCCCGATCGAACTAATGGGGCAAGCCCTAAAGGAGATCAGCCGCACCCTCAAGCCTGGTGGTCTGGTCTACATCTCAGAGCCGGTCTACCGCGGGGAGCTAAATGAGATCATGCGGCTGTTCCACGACGAGCAGGTGGTACGCCAGGCCGCATTTGAGGCTATAGTACAGGCAGTAACTGCAGGAGAGCTAGAGCTGGTAGAACAGACCTTCTTCCAGGCACCGGGGCACTATCGGGACTTTGCCCACTTTGAGAGCCGCATGATGAATGTAACCCACACCAAACACCAGATCGATGATGATCTATACCAACAGATAAAAACCTCCTTTCAGCAGCATATGGGAGTTGATGGAGCAGACTTTATGAAGCCCTCACGGGTTGATCTGTTACGCTCTCATCAGCTAGCCTCTAGATCTTAAACTGTCCAACCAGATGTTGTAGCTCCGTAGACATTCTTGCTAAGTCTTGTCCTGCCTCTGAGGTCTGTTCAGCGCCCGCAGCATTATTTACTGCCATATTACTAATCTGCTCAACGTTACTATTCATGTCCTCTACTACAGCATTCTGTTCCTCTGCGGCAGTAGCAATTTGCTCGCTCATCTCATTGATTTTCGATACAGCATCTGCAATGGTATCCAACGAAGCACCCGCTATATTGGCCTGTTTCACAACAGTGTTAGCCTTATCTTGACTCTGACTCATCGCCTCTACAGCATTACGGGAACCTGCCTGCAATTTTTCAATGATGGTGTTGATCTCTGCAGTAGACTCTTGCGTTCTAGCTGCTAAGGTACGCACCTCATCAGCCACCACAGCAAATCCGCGCCCCTGCTCACCAGCACGAGCCGCCTCAATCGCCGCATTCAATGCCAATAGATTGGTCTGTTCAGCGATCCCCTTGATCACATCCAGCACTGTATTGATATTGTCACTATCACTCTCTACTTGAGTAATAACCTCGGCCGAACTCTCAATCTGCGCAGCTAACTGCTGCATACCACCTACCGTCTCTCCCACCACTTTACGACCCTGTTCAGTCGCAGCATGAGCCTCACTTGCCATAGCTGAGGTCTGAGCAATATTCCCAGTCACATCTTGCGCCTGAGCACGCATCTCATTCATAGCTGTCGCAATCTGTTCCGTCTCGCCCTGTTGTTGCTTGATATTAGAGGTGGTCTCTAGAGTTATAACTGACACCTCTTCAGCTGCCGTAGAGAGTTGGCTTGTAGTATCACTAATCTGCGAAATCATATGTGACAGCTTTTCTGTCATATCTCCAACAGAGCGATAGATACCAGTAGAGCTCTCTAAGTCCGCAAATTTCACCGTTAAATCGCCCTCAGCAACAGCTTGTACCAAATCAGCAATCTCCAAAGGCTCGCCACCGATAGGCCGACGAATCAAATATGTCACCAAAAAGGCCAAGGCGATACCAAGCAGTATACTTACTACCGATATGACTTGAATTGCGGAGACTGAATTCTCAGACTCTGTTTGTGCTACTGGACCCAAGCTATCTTGATCTGCCTGCACAGAGAGTTTCACCTTCTCAACCAGATCTGCGACTGATGGACCAATTCGATTTAAATCACCAATTAGCTCATTGCGCTCACTAACGGTCTTGTACACCTCCTTCAAAGTGCCTACATACTGCTTATAGATATCCCTGAATTCAGACAGTAGTTTGCGCCGCTGTGGATTTTCCAGGTTCTGATCAAGCTTTTGCGCCGCACCATACAAATTCGTCTCCAACTCAGTCAATGCACGCTTATAATCTTCATCAGAGTTGTTAACCAAGAACTTCGCCACATAGAGACGTCCCAGCAACAGCCCCTCTTGCGCCTTACTAGCATAGTAGGTCGCATCAGCATCACTACTACGATATGCTGAATCGATTATCGCAGTCATCTTTTTACGCATCTCTAACCCAGATGGATTAAGCTTCCCCTCAACCAACTCATGACGCTGCTTTATTTTAGCTACAACAGTATCAAATATACTCACATATTCATGTATGGATGTAGTTATTTGTTTGATGTGTTGTGCCCTCTCTGGCTTCTGGATTTCGGTCTGCGCAGTTTTTAGAAACCCTTTCATCTTCTGCATTCGCTCGTTATAGATCGCCAGTACCGCTGCCTCATTCTTATCCAGATACTTCACCACATTCATGCGGGTTAATAGCATATTCGCCTGGAGGCGACCGGCCAAATTGGCATCACGCGCCAACCCCCTATATTCACTGAAACTGTGGAAGCCGCCCTTCAAACCGCTAAAACCAACCAGCGAAACAATAATCAAAAGTACCAAAAGCAACCCAAAGGCTATAGCCAGTTGCATTTTAATTTTCATACGACCTACTGCAACTAAAACAGACATGATATACCACCTTTAATTCCCGCCCATATACATAAAATAAAATCCGCGCGTACACAGCCATTTAATCTACATATATTGCGGCCGACAGCCCAATTACTTTAAAAATAAAACCCAGCTCTTCCTAAAGTCCCGCCCCTATCTGCCGCTACACAACTCATGGAGAGCAGCACACTATCACCCGCTATGAGTAACGTGGAATTTGCCATGCAGTTGGCTACGGCTCAGTTGCGGATGCAGCAAGATGTGATGGAGAGCGTGGGTGACGGGGTATTACAGCTACTGGAGTCAGTAGCCGCAGTTACCAACAGCCTAGATGGGGATCGTGGACATACCATCAATACTTGGGCCTAAGACGACGAATATCCAGCAGTCTATTCTCCTCCCCCAGAGTTATCTCAAACCGCCCCTTCACACCTGTAGTGGTGACAAATGGTCGCAGGTTGCTGGCGGGAAAACGAATCCTCTCCCCACTCTCGGCACGCACCTGTACCGAGTGAGCTCCCCATTGATAGTAACGCAGATACTCATCTCTGGGGATATCTAAGGAGAAGTAGAGTTTAGTTGGTTGCATTTTATAGATCCGGCTGCCAATCGCAGAGGGTATAAAAATAATATAGAATGGATGGCCTAATTTAACCAGTAATAAGGATCACTCTATGTCTGACCATATCTATAAAAAGATTGAGATCGTCGGCTCCTCTACTACCAGTAGCGACGATGCTATACGCAACGCCTTGGTTCGCGCCCGTAAAACCATGCACAACATGGATTGGTTTGAGGTAGTTGAGACCCGTGGCCACATCATTGATGGAGAGGTGGCCCACTGGCAAGTGACACTAAAGATTGGGTTTCGTCTGGATAACTAAAGCATCAACTAAAACGTAATAATTACCTTCTATACTCCCCATCTCAACCTTACCCACTAGTGGGTAAGGAGACATTGTGCTACTTGCGTAACCTAACGATTAAGCTATTGATCTTCTGTTGCTGCAGGCGCAAGCGTAACTGATTGGCGGCACTGCGACTAAGCGGGGTACTACGTACTCGGTGGAATAGATCTCCGCCGTTGACATTCACCTTCTGGATCTCCGCCTCCACCCCGATAAGCGCCAGATTGGCCCGCATCCGCTCAGCATCTACACTCTTATGGAAGGAGCCCATCTGCACCATGTAGGAGCTGCCAGTATCTATATTGCTATTCACATTGCTGCTGCTACTAGCAGCGTCAACAACCACAGCAGGAGTAGGAGCCTCCCGCTCCGTTACCACATCCGGTGATGACACCACCACCTCCATCTCTGGCAGGATGGTATAGAAATCAAAACGTGGCTTGGCCACTGCAGGCCTCTTCTCTGCTACTGGTGTCTCTGGTACAGGCGGCGCCTTGGGGCACTCTACAGCAACCTTAGGAGCAGGCTCTTCTAACTTCAACCAAGCCAGGCCAGTGAAAAAGACCCCCACCAGCAAACCAACCAGAAATACGCCCCACAAAGGTGGTGGGGTGCTCTTTTTAGGACGAGATGCGCCGTTACGTTTCCTATAGTCGCGTGACATTACATCTTCTCTGGGGCTGAGACCCCAAGCAGTTTCAATCCACTGCGCACCACTTGGCGCACCGCCAAAATCAACTTGATTCTAGCATCACGTAGTGCCTCATCTGACACCAGAAACTGATGCGCGTTGTAGTAGGTGTGGAAGTCAGTGGCCAATTCACGTACATAGTGCGACAGCTGATGCGGCTCTCTGTTCAGGGCAGACGTCTCCACCACCTCAGGATAGCGGGCGATGGTCTGTAGCAGTGTCCGTTCATGCCCCTCTACCAGCAGCTCAAGATTAGTCTCGCCGGTGGTCGGCACCACAGATAGACCCTGCTCTTTTGCCTGCGCTAACACACTACACACTCTGGCATGGGCG
>CBFDBF010000108.1:0-5993 GCA_965602975.1 uncultured Gammaproteobacteria bacterium
CATACCGACCAGTAGAGTCTTCCAGGAGCTGCCATGGCGAAAACGGCGCTGCAGCATAGCCAATCTAGTCTGCCCCACCACACCCTTAAGGTGTGAACGCGCCACCCCTGCCCTGCGCTTAGCCTCACTTTTGGTAGGAAATACACCGAGCAGTATCCCCCAGCCACGAATCCTGCCCCCAGCCAATATATCACCCGTACACACCGTTGAGCCCATCTTTATCGGCTCACCACCCTCTCCACCAGGCAGTGCCGTTACTATATCCGCCCCACCTGTTATCTTAAAATCCTGCTCCAGCAGCTTTACCATACTCTGGTAGCGATTTGCCATAGTGCTGGCCCCCAGCACCACCCCGATCAACCGACGACCATCATCACGCTGCAGCGAGGCAACCAGATTATATCCAGCATCACAGGTAAAACCTGTTTTGATACCATCTGCTCCAGGGTATTCAAGAAATCGTTGGTTCGTACTTCTACGAGATCGCCCGCTATACTTGATGCTGGAGCGAGAGAATAGAGCAAACTGCTGTGGAAAATCTTGCCGCAACCGTAACCCCAAAATAGCCATATCGCGAGCGGTAGTCTGCTGCTGGCTCCCAGGCAACCCGGTGGCATTACTAAACCTGGTAGAATCCATCCCCATCTCTCTGGCACGATTAGTCATCCGCACTGCAAAACCAGGCTCACTCCCAGCCAACCGTTCAGCCAGCAATACGGCAGCATCATTGGCAGATAGAGTAGCTGTCGCTGCTAATAGTACTGAGACCTCAATATTGCTACCAGCTATAAGCCCTAGCTTGGTGGCCGGTTGCGCCGCCGCATGAGACGAGACTAGGAGCTGCTCATCAAGTCTGATCTCACCGGCAGCCAGCGCCTCAAAGGTTAGATATAGAGTCATCATCTTAGTGAGTGATGCGGGATACCAGATACGGCTCGCCTCATGCGCATAAAGCACCCTGCCGCTCTCTGCATCCACCACTAGAGTCGGCTGTGGCATAGGTTCACTCTCACCATACACCGCCATACTAACCATTAGCAGCAGAGAGAAAATGGGAGCACATCCGCGAGTCAAATATAATATGTATACCAAGGGGGGCATAAAATGTGTGTGCGCAGTAGATTGCAGATAAGAAGATGCTAGAATAACAGAGCGCAAGGCACTACTCTATGCCAACTGAGACAGACTATTACCATATGGAATTTACAAAAGGAGTGTTGCCAACAGCAACTTGGGCGGTCGCAGTTGGTGCGAGAGGGCCCTCGCACCAACCACCCCTTACCACTTTATAGTTTTTATCTTCATCTCCAACGTAATCAAGACTGATCCACCTCGACTACGCTTTAAGTATGGAGTGCATCCTGAATAAAAAAAATTGGGAAATACATGGGGCTATATTGTGGTTTTCCCCAATATAGATAAAATCTATATTGGCACAATATAAAAACAGAGGTAACCATGGTAAAAAAGAGTGCTCTACTTATACTGCTTGCAGTCGGCATTGCTGCCGCCTTTGCTGCATCACTACAACAACCACAACCCAAGAAATACCTAGAGATACTGCCGCTATTCTGGTCTAAAATTTACGCCAATGGCGGCCATACCCTCTACTGCAATAAAAAGTTCGCCCACAACAAAAGCCGCTCAATCAATGTCGAGCATGTCTTTCCGATGAGCTGGGCAATCAAGAAACTTGGCTGTCGCAGCCGTAAACAGTGCCGCCGCTATAGCCCGGAGTTCAACCAGATTGAGGCAGATATGCACAACCTCTATCCGGCACTGGCCAACATCAACAAAGTGCGTGGTGCCATGGCCTTTGGCATGGTGCTGGGGGAGCAGCGCCGCTTTGGCAGCTGTGACTTTGAGATAGACAGAAAGCGGCGTAAGGTGGAGCCAAGGCGCAAAGTGCGAGGCGACATCGCCCGTGCCATGTTCTACATGCGGGACACCTACAACCTGACACTCTACCAGCGTCAGGCAAAACTGTTGCAACAGTGGCACCGAGAAGATCCTCCAGACAGCGCTGAACGACAGCGTAACGATCGTATTGAGCAGCTACAGGGCAGGCGCAATCGATTTATCGACAACCCGACAGCGACCAAAAAGCTACGCTTCTAATTATGGAGATCCTAAAAAGCCACCCATGGCCACATCCCTAAAGCTAGCACACCATGCCAACAGAGAAGCCATACCGGTGCAGATTGTAATCACCACTTTGTTTAGTACTGGATACTGTTTTGCTCTATCCATGAGTTGACAGGCTGATATTCTGGTATCCTTGCAATACATAGACAGGGTTACCCAACAAGAAGGTATAGATATGCATGAGAACAGTATCGCTCTACTCAACAAGGCCGTAGCCGACGAACTGTCAGCAGTTAATCAGTATATGTACTTCCACTTCCACTGTGATGATCAGGGCTACGACCTGCTAGCCTCTCTGTTCAAACGAACCGCCATAGCAGAGATGATCCATGTAGAACATATCGCTGACCGCATCCTTTTTCTGAAAGGTGATGTGGAGATGGACAATGCAGATCCAATAACCAAGACCCAGAATGTCAATGAAATGCTGGAGATTGTCAGCATTATGGAGCAGGATGCCATCACCAAATACAACCAGTGGGCCATAGAGTGTACCGCCAATGCCGACTCCGCCACCCGCAAGCTATTTGAGTCGCTGGTAGAGGATGAGGAGAGCCACTTTGGCCAGTTTGATAATGAGCGGGAGAATCTACAAAAGTTCGGTAAAAACTACCTGGCTCTGCAGTCCATGGAGAGGAGCAAAAACGCCAGCAATCCGATAGAGTAGAGCGAGTCCTATGATATATCCACCACTCCGGCATAGGCCACAATCTATCAGGTTAATGAAGTACGCGTCAGACAGACACCCGGCATAAAGGAGGAGGAGCAAGCCTCCTGCATATTGAGCCTAAAACCGCTTGGAATCTCATCCCCCAGCAATCCTTTCTCCAGCATATAGGGGAAAATCTGATCGTAACGTTTGATCTCGAGTTGGCTGATACGTCGATATATGTGGGAACGATTTAACTCAGAGGTATGACACAGCCCGGCCGAAGCGATAATCTCCGCCGTTGCATGTACCGTCTTACGGTGATATTGCGTCACGCGCTGAGCCTTGTCGCTCACCACCAACCCCTTGACCAGCTTCTGGTTCTGAGTGGCAACCCCGGAGGGGCATTCATTACTGTTACAGACCAGGGAGTGTACACAGCCCAACGCCAGCATCATGCCACGCGCACTGTTGCAGATATCCGCCCCCAACGCCATGTTCTTTACCAGATGAAAGCCGCTAAGTATCTTGCCGGAGGCTATCACCTTGATCTGCGGTTTCAAACCAAAGCCGGTCAGACAATCCACCACAAATGCGAGGGCTTCACGTAGCGGCATGCCGATAGAGTTAGTGTACTCAAGTGGCGCAGCACCAGTACCACCTTCGCCCCCATCTACAGTAATAAAGTCAGGCGCAGTCCCACTCTCTACCATCGCCTTGCATATCGCAATAAATTCACTTTTGCGCCCAATAGAGAGCTTAAATCCTACCGGCTTACCACCGGACAACTCCCGCAGCTGTGCTACAAACTCCAGCAGCCCAAGAGGTGAGTCGAAAGTATTATGGGTGGCAGGCGAGTGTACCGGGGTATGTGGCTCGATACCACGCATCGCTGCAATCTCTGGGCTATTCTTCTCCGCTGGCAAAATACCTCCATGTCCAGGCTTGGCTCCCTGAGAGAGTTTGATCTCGATCATCTTTACTACGTCACGTGATGCCATGTTTCGGAACTGCTCTGGAGAGAATTCGCCCGTGGCACTCCGACAACCAAAATAGCCGGTACCGATCTGCCAGATCAGATCACCACCATATTCTAAATGGTATGGACTAACACCACCTTCGCCTGTGTTGTGGGCAAACCCACCAGCCTTAGCCCCTCTGTTGAGAGCCAAGATGGCATTGCGGCTAAGCGCACCGAAACTCATAGCGGAGATATTCAAAATACTCGATGAATATGGCTGCAGACAGTCTGGTCCACCAACGCTGACCCGCAGATCCATATCTATATCAGCCTTATCGATTGCAGAGAGAGAGTGTCCAATCCACTCATACCCGCTACGATAGGTATCCACCCGCGTGCCAAAGGGCACCGTATCCAGTGCATTTTTTGCCCGCTGATAGACTATGCTGCGAAACATCTTGTTGATCGGTGCACCATTAGTATCAGATTCAATAAAATATTGGCGGATAAATGGCCGCAGCGCCTCCATAATCCAGCGCCCCCGTCCAAACAGCGGAAAATTGCGGCGGATCGAATGCCGCGTCTGCCGCATATCGTAGATACCAACCAGCGCTAGAGGCACAACTAGCAATAGCGCCCAGAGGACAGGCGGCCAGACAAACCAGAGCGCCAAAATCGCCAGTAGAGCGACTAACAAGACCTTGCTAAAGATGGAGTGCATAGAGTTTTCTGCCTATGTTGCTGTCTCTACTATACCTGACTAGGTATAATATTGGCCTCATTCCAGTGCTAGGGACTGTTTAGGTACAGATGGATACTTGGAGATTTATCTACCGATGGTAGGACACACCTAATCATTGAAAACCCCTCCCTCCATTTGGAGAGAGGGGGAGATACTATAGATAACCGCTTACTTAAAAGGCTTTGGCCGCGGTGTTTTGTCCGTTGATGGCGGCAAAATCGGCAGCGCAAATGAGGGCTGATCACCAGTCAAGCTCTTGAGGAAGGCGACAACCTGCCCATTCTCTTCAGCACTGAACTTCTTCCCTAGCTGTAGACGACCCATGACATCAACCGCCTCGGTCAGGGTCTCAGCCTCGCCATCGTGGAAGTAAGGATAGGTCATCTCCACGTTGCGCAGGGTCGGAACCTTGAATTTAAAGCGATCTGCATCTTTACCAGTCACCGCACTCAGCCCTTCAGCCGGGTTAGTGGCCTTATACGCCTCAACCACACCCATCTTCTGAAAGGAGTTACCACCTACTGCCGGGCCATTATGACAAGCTACACAGCCGCTATTTTTAAATAGTGCGTAACCGGCCTTCTCGTCTGTACTCAGTGCGGCCATATCGCCCAATAGCCACTTATCGAAGCGGGAGTTAGGGGTTACCAGGGTCTTCTCAAACTCAGCAATCGCCTTAGTAACCTGCTCGATCTTGATTTCATCACTACCAAACACCTGTTTGAACTCAGCCACGTATGCGGGGATCGACTCCAGCACCTCAACCGCTAGCTCATGGGTGAAACCCATCTCCCCAGGATTGGCGATAGGGCCACCGGCCTGCTCCTGTAAATCCTTGGCGCGACCATCCCAGAACTGCGCCAGGTTCATGCTGGAGTTGAGCACGGTCGGCGAATTGATTGGACCCTGCTGCCAGTTGTGACCAATAGAGGTCTTGATGTTATCGGTGCCACCCATACTCAGATTGTGGCATGAGTTACAGGAGATAAATCCAGATTTAGAGAGGCGCGGGTCAAAATAGAGTTTTTTACCCAGCTCTGCCTCTGCCATATTGAGCCCTGTTGCTGGCATGATCGGTTCGATCGGCTCTTTTGCCGATGCCGTAACGGCCACCCCAAGGGTAGCTACAGCGGCTACAGTTAAAAGCTTGTTCATGAAGATAATCCTCTTTAATGTTACATTTAGGAGACGATGCAGGCACTCTTTGAAGGATATACCCACCCCTTAAAGCCCTGCTGTATGCGTGTTTATTTTTAGACCTATTATAAATCCAATTCATTGACAATTGTCAATTAGAATAAAAAATTTATGTTGCCTGACCCTGTGGGTATAATTACCCTCCCTTATAGTCCTCTATATATCGAGACCCAATAATGAGCCGCACGCACAACCCAACTACCGAACTTCAAGCCCTGCTGAAGCAGAGGATTATGGTTCTGGATGGAGCTATGGGCACCATGGTGCAGCGCCACACTCTGGATGAGTCAGCCTACCGA
>CBFDBF010000109.1:0-5988 GCA_965602975.1 uncultured Gammaproteobacteria bacterium
ACATCGGCCTATGCCATGTCACACACCACTGGAGCTATGCTCTGGCTGGAGCCGCTAACCTATCAACAGATGCGCGAGATGATGGACAAGGCCAAGGAGATGGCAGCCAAATCAAAAATGGACAAACGCCCTACCGAGGGAAAACCATCAGAGCGCAAACCTGAGGGCAAGGCGGAGGGGGAGAAGCGCAATTGGAAGAGAGACGGCCCACGCCTTAGGCGCATATATCTGCGTTCTGGCCCCTTTCCTGCGAACAAGCCGATGATGATGTCTGGCCGCATGCCAGCTGGAAAACCAAAACTAGAGAGTAATAGTGCCAACAGCAGTATAGTCTGGCTGGAGCGACCGGATAACACTATTCACAACATCGAGGTGAAACAGCGGCGCTCGTCGCTTCAGGCAGAGTATCCAGCAGATGATGGCGGCTGGTACCGACTCTTCGCCTACAACAATCTGGGCGTAATAAACAGCAGCCGGGTATATCTCTTCTCCTACTACACCTTTATGAGCCACGGTGACAAGGTGGACAGACAAGAGCCGTCGCCAGTGGCTCGCGAGGGGTATTTTGAGGGAGACCCCGAGCTGGAGCTGATCCGTGTCTATGCTGATGGCAAGCCACGCTACCGTGACTATGTAGGTGATCAGATTCGAGTACGCGCACTGTTTCGGGGGCAACCAGTAGCAGGAGGCCGCCTGCTATTGACCACTCAGCAGGGGTGGCGACAGACACAACCAACCGATGCCAATGGTGAGGCGACCTTTACCCTGATTAAAGAGGATTTCCATACCGATGGGGTCGAGCGGCGCAAAACAGAGCTCTACATGCTACAGCTGGAGCACCAGATTGAGCATGCCGGGGGGTATTACGACAGCAAACGGTATATAGCCACCCTGCCGTTTCGAGTCTCCCCCGCCAAAGATGATTGGCAGAGTCAAAACATGGCATATCTGGCAGTTATCATAACCATCGTTGGTACGGCTGTGGCCATCGCCATTCGTCGCAGACGCAGGAGGCTGCAATGAATGTTCAGCGCATCAGGCTGGCGGTGCAGTTTATCTGCTTTATCCTGCTGACCTACGGCGGTCTATTCTATATCGACTTGGGAAATCGTATGCCTACCTTCTCCTGCGCCTTTGTCGATGACAATGGCGGCAGCTGTTTTTTGGTGGGTTTTCAGCATATGCTCTCCAGGCCATTTGCCGAGTTCTGGGGCGATGCCGGTATCCGCCTGCTCAAGTCTATAGGTATCGTTTCACTCTGGGCAATCGTCCTGAATAAGGCCTGGTGTGGCTGGGTCTGCCCATTCGGATTTATTCAGGATCTAATGACCAAACTGAGAAACATGCTCAGCATCGACATGTCCCGCTTCGGCTGGATGACACGTAGACGTTACAAATCGGTAAAATATATCCTGCTGGCCCTGTTGGTCCTGCTACCTCTGGGCATGGGCAACGCCATGCTCGGACTGCCAAAACTATCCCGCGACTGGTCAGCACCCTTCTGCCAAATGTGTCCTGCCAGAGTTATTATGCCGCTCTTTAACGGCGACTTTAGTGAGGTTTTTATCGACTTCTCCAGTGGCCCTGGCCTGTTTTTGACCACGGTCGCAATCCTGCTGACCGGGCTGTTTTTCACCAGCGCCTTTGTCAAGCGGCGCTTTCTCTGCTCCTACTGCCCAATGCTGGCGCTCCTCTCATTTTTTGACAAGATCGGCTTCACCTCTCTCCACAAGAGTGGACAGCGCTGTACCCGTTGCGGTAACTGTGCCCGCACCTGCCCGATGGAGATTAGGGAGATCGAAGAGGAGAAGAACCTAACTAACCTGGTGACCCAGGACTGCATCCTCTGTATGCGCTGTGTGGATGTCTGTCCTGAAGATGAGGCACTCCAGATCAAATTTCTCAATATGCCAATCTACACCGCCAGTGAAAAGGGCTTTCTAAAACGCCAGGCAGGCAAGGTAGAGGACCAAGAGTAACGAAATATGAATGAGACCGAGAGAAATATATCGAGGCGTGAGCGTCTAGCCAACAAGGTCAGGATCAATCTGGCCATGTCAGTGCGGGAGATCTTTGACCAGATTGAGGGGGAGAGTAACCGGCCGGAAAATATGGCCTACTTTGATCGCATCTTCGAAACCTTCGCCCACGGTGGTGAGGAGACAGTGCAACTTAAAAATGGCGAAAAGATCATCGGCACCTACTGCCTGTTTGTACCAGAAGAGCTGATCTATGCAGCTGGCGGGCGACCGGTAAGGCTCTGCTCTGGTGCCTACGAAAGCGTCGAGATCGGTGAAGACCATCTGCCCGAAGTGGCCTGTCCAATGGTAAAGTCAGAGTTTGGTTTTAGCTCCCTGCCAATCCTCTCCTTCTTCCAGCAGTGTGAGCTGGTGGTGGTGCCTGCCAGTTGTGACTGGAAGGTAAAAATGGCTGAGGCACTAAAAGAGTTTGTCCCGGTACATATGATGGATATGCCACGGGTAAAAGAGGAGGAGTCCTCCCGAAACTTCTGGCTAGAGGAGGTAAAGCGGTTCAAAAAAGAGCTGGAAAAGGTGACTGGCATCCGCATCACTCGCCGTCGTCTAAAGCAAGCCACCAAGATGATTCAGCGCGCCCAAGTGGAGTTTCGCCGCTTTCACCGTATCCGTGAGACGGTGCCTCCAGTAATCCTGGGGCGAGATGCGCTAGAGGTGATGAACGCCTATTTTTATGACCATGTAGAGGATTGGACAGCGGCTCTGTCAAAACTAAACAGCGAACTGGAGGAGCGAATACGCAACCAGACAGCGGTGGCCAAGAGCAGTGCCGCCCGCATTATGCTTACCGGCTCCCCTATGGTCTTCCCCAACTGGAAGGTACCAACCATTATCGAAGAGCTGGATGGCGTGTTAGTGGCGGATGAGTTCTGTACCTCCAATCGTTACCTGCACGACATGGTGGCGCTGGATGAGGGGCTAATGTCAGACATGCTGCACGCCATAGCGGATCGCTACCTGCTCCCCTCCACCTGCCCCATCTTCTCCACTACCATCGACCGGCGTGACCGACTACTGCAACTGATCGACGACTACCAGGTGGAAGGGGTCATCTACCATATCCTGAAGGGGTGTCACCCCTACGATGTGGAGACCAAGATCATCGAACAGCTAATGGAAAAAAAGGGGGTGCCTATGCTGAAGATAGAGACCGACTATAGCCCCCAGGATGTGGAGCAGCTACGCACCAGAATCGAGGCCTTTCAAGAGACACTAAAAGGGCGCAGGCGCTAATATGAGCTACTACGTCGGCATCGATATCGGCTCAGCCACCACCAAGGTTGCTGTAGTAAATGCTGAAGAGATCATTGGGCACAGGGTGGTTCCCACCGGGGTGCATTGCGAGGAGACCGCCAAAGAGGTGCTGGAGTCTCTACTCCAGCAGTTGACCCTTGAGTTTGAGCAGATAAAGAGTATCACCTCCACCGGTTATGGTCGCCGCCTGGTCAAATTTGCCGACAGCAATATCAGCGAGATCAGTGCCAATGTAAAGGGAGCACTCTGGTACGGTGAGCAGTCTGGCCTCAAGGTACACACCATCATCAATCTTGGCGGCCAGGACAGTAAGGTGATCGCCATAGACGATCAGGGTGTCACCAAAAACTTCGCCATGAACGATAAGTGTGCTGCCGGTACTGGCCGTTTTCTGGAGACCATGGCTCGCATTCTGGAGTTAAATGTGACCGATCTGGGAGACCTTGCCATGGAGGCAGATGTGCCGATCCGGATCAACTCTACCTGTGCGGTATTTGCAGAGTCGGAGATCATCTCATTGGTGGCACGCAAAAAAAAGAAGAGTGAGATAATCGCTGGTGCCCACTACGCTATTGCCATGCGGTTAAGCCGTATGGCAAAACGAGTCGGCATAATCGATCAGGTGTTCTTTGATGGTGGACCTGCCCTGAATCGAGGATTGATCAAGGCGCTGGAGGATGAGTTGGCAACCGACATATATGTGCCACCCGATGTCCCCCAGGTAACGACTGCCGTAGGTGCCGCCATAATAGCCAGAGATGAGTACCAACAAGCACAATCATGCTAGCCGACAGCCCCATGCTACAGGCACATCTGGATATTTTGCGGAGTTTCGAAAACATCTATATCGGCATGTTGATAATGGGTGGATTCTACGGCCTAACCTGGTGTAATTTCTCCTGCATCCCCCTGATAGGCCCATACATATTCGGCACCCAGGGTGGATTCCGTCGCGGTTTTGATGCCACCCTGGTATTTATGCTCTCAAGGATAGCAGCATACACCTTGCTGGGCGGGCTCTCCGGCTGGTTTGGGAGTGTAGCCCTGGAGTATATAGATTCGAACTGGCTAATGGGTATGGCCGGTGGTCTGGTGCTGCTGATCGGTGCTGCTGTCATCTATCGACCCAAGAAGGCCACCACCTGCCAGAAAAGAGGACAGGTCCAGGGGCCGGTACAACACACCTGGGTACATATGATGACCCTGGGATTCTCCACCAGTCTGGTACCTTGTCTACCGCTCTCTGCTGTACTGTTTTATGCCGCTGCCACCGGCTCCTTTACCACCGGCTGCCTGTTAGCTCTAATGTTCGGTATCGGCACCTCCGCCTCACCACTCTACTATATAGGTGGTGCGACCGGCTGGCTGGCAGCAAAGATCCGTAATGAAATTCCACGCTATCACGGCCTGCTGCGAATCATAAGCGGGGGGATACTGGTGGCATTCGGAATCCAGCTGCTGCTAATAGGTGGACTCTTTAATTAGGGAATCTCTGATTAATACCATTTAGCGCCTCCCCCGCAAGCGTATAAAAAACCGACTCTTTCACCACTTGTGGGAAAGATTAATATGAATAATCTAAAATAAAACAGCACCATAGATAGCTATTTTTACTCCCCACCCCTGCCCTCCCCACCAGTGGTGAGGGTGTGCTTATCCGCAATATTGCCACCCGCCATCCCTCCCCCGCAAGCGCGATAGGCGGGGGTGTTGGTATACTAGATAGAGGCTCCTCGGTTGCCCCTCCCCCCCAAGTGGGGGAGGTGGGGAGGGGGAGTCAAAACAGTGACCTGATCCCCCTCCTAACCTAGAATTCCACTCCCCAGCTAACACCATTCACCTACATCCCTATGGGCGTCTCTCGCAAGCGGGAGAGGAGTTAATCAGAGGTTCCTTAGATACACTTTGTGGAGCATACTGGGCATCTGAAAATTTATTGATTTTATGGATTGAAATTCCTATCCTTGGGCTCAACGGTGAGCGTGCTATGCAGCCAAGATGCAACCTGACACCAACCTGAAGATGGAGCAAAAGATCGCCACTATCACCACAAACCAGGAGTACAGATAAATGAGACCATCTACCCTACTCTTTACTATCCTGATCACCACTCTACTAACTGTGCCGCCCTGCTCTGCTGAGCAGAAATTTATCAGTATAGGCACCGGCGGTCTAACCGGTGTCTACTATCCAACTGGTGGCGCCATCTGCCGCCTGTTGAACCGTAACCGCAAAGAGCATGGTCTGCGCTGTTCGGTAGAGTCCACTGGGGGCTCCATCTTTAATCTTAATACCATCCGCAATGGCGAACTGGATTTTGGGGTGGCGCAATCCGACTGGCAATACCACGCCTATCACGGCAGTTCCAAATTTACGGATAAAGGGGCCAATAAGAAACTCCGGGCACTGTTCTCTATTCATAGTGAACCATTCACCCTCATGGCCCGAACCGACAGCAATATCCAGCAGTTTAAAGATCTACTGGGAAAACGGGTAAATATAGGTAACCCCGGCTCCGGCCAGCGCGGCACTATGGAGGTACTAATGCTGGCAATGGGGATAGAGAGATCTGACTTTGCCCTGGCCTCAGAACTCAAGGCGGTAGAGCAGGCACGCGCCCTCTGTGATAACAAGATAGATGCAATGGTCTACACAGTTGGCCACCCCAACGCCTCAATAAAAGAGGCCTCCACCGCCT